>JAEVHO010000773.1 GCA_016802835.1 Micromonospora sp. ATA32
CACTGCCATAAACATCCGGTCGATTTGCCCGGGTATTGAATGGTATCGGCGGTGGTTGGTGTCGGTCGGGTAACGGCGGGCGGGTGCTGTGCGTGAGTGGAATGGCACTGGTAGTGAGTGCCCGTGTGTGGGGACACGCGGATGATCCGGGGTAGCCCGGGATAGGGCGAAGCTCCTGATAGGACGTGGGTTGTCTAGACACGCGTCGATTACCAGGAGCTTCGTTGTCGAAGTCTGCCATATCTGTGCCCGGGTTCGGGCTGTCGCGCCCGGATGGGTCGTCGGGGTCGTTGCGGGAAGCGGTCCTGGCCGGTCCCGGAGCGCGGGTTCAGGCCGCGGGGACCGGTGATCCGATCCGTGCTGTGGTCACGCTGGAACAGGTCACGGCGGCACTGACAGCGGCGGGACATGCCGATAAGCAGCGGGCGACGCTCAGTGGCGCGGTGACGACGGTGCTGGTGCTCGGGTTGTGCTTGTTCTCCGGGCAGGGCTCGGCGGGGGTGATTGCCCGCTTGTGGCCGTTGCTGAGCGTGTTCAATCCGGTGGTGGTGTTGTGCGCCCCGGTCTGCGCGGTGGCGTTGTCGCAGGCCAGGGCACGGTTACCGGCCGCGGTACTGCGGGAACTGTTCACCCTTACCGCCGCGGTCGTGGGTGCGCCGGTGGCGGCGGCCGGGTCGCTGGTGTTCGGCCTGCTGGTGACCGCGACCGACGGCACGGTGTTCGATCTCGCCGCGACCGACGCGATCCGGGCCAGGTTCGCGACCCCGACGGGTGGCAGGTTCCCGCAGGCCCGGGCCGTGACGGTGGTGGAATGCGGCACCCGCCGGATCGTGGCCGCGCAGGTCGACTCGTGCCAGGTCAGCGAACAGGTGCTGTGGGACCGGCTCGTCGCGGCCCTGAAACCGGGGACGATCAACCTCGCCGACCGCAACTTCTTCTCGATGCGCCGGTGGCGGGTCGCGGCCGCGACCGGTGCGCAGCTGGCCTGGCGGGTGAAGAACGGCCACAACAGCCTACCGGCGAAGATCCTGCACACCTTGCCTGACGGGTCACAACGGGTACGGCTGCGGGAGTCCGACGCGATGCTCACCCGCCGCCGGAAAACCAGCGACGAGCCAAAGGCGGTCCGGCTCGAGGACATCACCGCCCGGCTGGTCGAGTTCACCGTCACCCTGACCGACCGGGTCGGTAAGACCAGCACGAGCAGGTTCCGGGTCCTGACCACACTGCTCGACCACGACGCCTACCCGGCAGAGCAGATCGCCGCGCTCTACGCCGAAAGGTGGCAAGCGGAACTGGTGTATAAGTCGATCAAGTCGACGCTACGCGGCGGCGACCGCCGGCTCCGCGGCCAGTCCCCGGACCTGGCAGAACAAGAAATCTGGGCGCTGATGACCGTCTACAACGCACTCGTCGACCACGCCGTGACCGCCGCGGTCGACCTCGGCATCGACCCCGACGAAGTCTCCTTCACCACAGTCCTGCACGCGACCCGCGACCACCTGATCGCCTCGGCACCCTGCCGCGCCTGCGGACACCACCGCGACAACGCCGACCTGCAAGCCGCGATCACC
>JAEVHO010000774.1 GCA_016802835.1 Micromonospora sp. ATA32
GGCGGGCCAGGTCTGCCGGACGCCGCGGCGTCCGTCGACGAGGGCGACCAGCATCAACGGTACGACCACCGCCAGGATCGGGGTCTGCCGGCCGACCATACCCGGACCAGCAGCACCACCGCGGCGGCGGAGACCAGCGCGGCGACGATGTCGGTCAGCGGCACCGAGATGTAGTTGGCGGCCACGAACTGGGCCAGTCCGAAGGAGACGCCGGCCACCACCGCGGCGGGCCAGGTCTGCCGGACGCCGCGGCGTCCGTCGACGAGGGCGACCAGCATCAACGGTACGACCACCGCCAGGATCGGGGTCTGCCGGCCGACCATCGCGCCGAGGGTGTCGACGGTGAGCCGGGCGTCGTCGTTGGCGCCGCCGGTGACGCTGGCGAGG
Source organism: Micromonospora sp. ATA32 (assembly GCA_016802835.1). Classification (GTDB taxonomy): domain Bacteria; phylum Actinomycetota; class Actinomycetes; order Mycobacteriales; family Micromonosporaceae; genus Micromonospora. Next base: position 388 of record JAEVHO010000774.1, read on the forward strand.
GTGACGATCGGGGTGGCGAGGGCGCCGAAGGCGACCGGGGCGGTGTTGGCCAGCAGCGCCACCGACGCGGCGTGGATCGGTCGGAATCCGAGCGCCATCAGCATCACCACGGTGATCGCGACCGGGGTGCCGAACCCGGCGAGCGCCTCCAGCAGCGCCCCGAAGCAGAACGCGATGATGATGGCCTGGACGCGCATGTCCGGGCTGACCCGTTCGAAGGAGCGGCGCAGCACGTCGAAGTGTCCGCTCTCGACGGTGAGGTTGTAGACCCAGATGGCGTTGATGACGATCCACAGGATCGGGAAGAAGCCGAACGCGGCGCCCTCGGTGGCCGAGAGCAGGGCCTGCCCGGCCGGCATGGAATAGACGGCGACGGCCACCACCAGCGCGACGGCGAGGGAGATCAGCCCGGCCAGCCACGCCTTCATCCGCAGCACGCCGAGCAGGACGAAGAGGGTGACCAGCGGGAGGACGGCGAAGATGGCGGAGAGCGCGACGGAGTCACCGACGGGATCGGTGACGATTGTGAACTGATCGAACATGGGTCACCTCGACGCTTCTGGGACGGGATGCGAGCGGTGCCGAGCGCCGCTCCGGACGCCGGGGGTCGGGTTACGGAGCGGCCCTCGTGTGCAGCAGGTCGGCGACGCTCCGACCGCGGATCGACGCGTCGAGGACCTGGGCGGTGTGTGCCAGCGCGATGTCGCCGCCGGCGCGGGTCACCGAGGCGGCGACCTGCATCAGGCAGCCGGGATTGGCGGTGACCAGCAGCCGCGCCCCGGTGGCCAGTACGGTGCGGGCCTTGCGGTCGCCGAGTTCGGCGGCCGGCCCGGGGTTGAGCACGTTCCAGATGCCGGCCGAGCCGCAGCAGATCTCCGGGTCGGCGATCTCCCGCAGTTCGAGGCCGGGGACGTCGCGCAGCAGTTGCCGGGGCTGGGCGCGGACGCCCTGGGCGTGGGCGAGGTGGCAGGCGTCGTGGTAGGCGACGGTCACCGGCAGCGGGTGGCGGGGGGCGACCGGGCCACGTTCCAGATGCCGGCCGAGCCGCAGCAGATCTCCGGGTCGGCGATCTCCCGCCAGTTCGAGGCCGGGGACGTCGCGCAGCAGTTGCCGGGGCTGGGCGCGGACGCCCTGGGCGTGGGCGAGGTGGCAGGCGTCGTGGTAGGCGACGGTCAC
>JAEVHO010000775.1 GCA_016802835.1 Micromonospora sp. ATA32
CAGGCCGGCGGGCGCACCCGATTCGATCAGGCGCCACAGGGCGTCGGTGTCCAGGTGCTCCTCGACCAGGTCGCCGAGCAGGTCGAGGGGATCGCTCCCGGGGCGGCGGCGAAGACGTTGTCCGGGGCGACCCGGAAGCCGGACCGGCCGGACAGCCGGGCGACCTCGGTGAGGAACCGCCGGCGGAATCCGTCGGACTCGAAGGTGCCGTGCCAGTGGGTGCCGTGGACCGGGCCGAGCAGGGCTCCCTCGCCGCTGCCGTCCGCGCAGGTCAGCAGCGGGGGCAGGGCGGGGTCGGCGGCGGAGACGTACCCGTGGTGGATCTCGTAGCCGCGGACCGGGACGTCCCCGGCGGCGGTGCCGACCGACTGGCGGACGGTCTTGCGCGGGTCGAAGGTGATCTCGATCGGCAGCAGGCCCAGCCCCGGAACGCTGCCGCGGCGGCTCTCCACCGGGTCGTGGATGGCCCGGGCGAGCATCTGGAAGCCACCGCAGATGCCGAGCAGCGGTTTGCCGGCGGCGGCGTGCGCGAGCACCGCGTCGGCCAGCCCGGTCTCCCGCAGCCAGGCCAGGTCCGCGACGGTGGACTTGGAGCCGGGCAGGACGACCAGGTCGGCGGCGGCCAGCTCGGCCGGCTCGACGGTCAGCCGGACCCGTACGCCGGGCTCGGTGGCGAGCGCCTCGACGTCGGTCGCGTTGCTGATCCGGGGCAGCCGGACCACGGCGACGTCCAGCCAGTCGGTGCCGTGCGGCGCGGCCGGCCGGCCGAGGACCCGGCCGTAGGCGAGCGAGTCCTCCGCGTCGAGCCAGAGGTCGAGATGCCAGGGCAGCACCCCGTACGTCGGCCGGCCGGTGACCTGACGCAGCATGTCCAGCCCGGGTTGGAGCAGCCCGAGGTCGCCGCGGAACTTGTTGATCACGAATCCGGCGATCAGCGCCTGGTCGGCGGGGTCGAGCAGGGCGACCGTGCCGAACATCGAGGCGAAGACCCCACCCCGGTCGATGTCGCCGACCACGATCGTGGGCAGGTCGGCGTGCCGGGCCAGCCCCATGTTCACGTAGTCGCCGGCGCGCAGGTTGATCTCGGCCGGGCTGCCGGCGCCCTCGCAGATCACCACGTCGTACGCCGCGCGCAGCTCGGCCAGCGCGGCGAAGGCGGTCTCGGCGAGCCGGGGCCGCAGGGCGCGGTAGTTGCCTGCGGTGACCGTGTCGACGGCCTCGCCGAGCAGCACGACCTGGCTGGCGAGGTCGCTGCCCGGCTTGAGCAGCACCGGGTTGAACCGCAGATCGGGGGCGAGCCCGCAGGCGGCGGCCTGCATCGCCTGGGCCCGGCCGATCTCGCCGCCCCGCCCGTCCGGGCCGACCACCACGGCGGAGTTGTTGGACATGTTCTGCGCCTTGAACGGCGCACCTTGACGCCCCGGCGGTGCAGCCACCGGCAGATCCCGGCGGTGAGCACGCTCTTGCCGGCGTCGGAGGTGGTGCCCGCGACGAGCAGTCCGCCGCTCACCGCCCACTCCCCCGCCGGCCCCGGCCCACCGAGGCGGCCCGCTTCGC
>JAEVHO010000776.1 GCA_016802835.1 Micromonospora sp. ATA32
CCGGTCGACCAGCGCGCGCAGGCCGTCGGCGGTGACCACGCTCCCGCCGCCGCTGGCGGTACGCCCGTCGACGTGCAGCCGCAGCCGCACCGTCACGCCCGACTCGGCGACGTTCTGGTGGATGAAGGAGTTGGCGAACCGGGTCAGCGCCAGGTCGGACCGGGTGACCACGACCTCGGCCTGCGCCTGCGGGCCGGCGAGCCGGCGGGCCAGCTCCACGACCTGCCCGGCGATCTCCAGCTCGGTCATGCTGCCGCCCTCTCGTTCGCGACCGTGGGACTCGCGCTCACGGTGCCGCCCTTTCGTTCGCGACTGCGGGACTCGCTCGCTGCGCTCGCTCATTCCTCGCGCTCACGCTGACACCCCCACCCGGACGTTGCGGAAGCGGGCCGGCGCGGCCGGGTGACCGGTGTGCCCGACCTGGCCGGGCTGGCCCTTGCCGCAGTTCGGCGTTCCCCAGGCGACGGTCTCGGCGGAGAGCATGTCCATCGAGCGCCAGAAGAGCGGGCCGATGCCGGTGTAGGTCGGGTTGCGCAGCATCCGCCCCCGCCTGCCGTTGCGCACCTCCCAGCCGATCTCGCAGCCGAACTGGAAGTTGAGCCGCTTGTCGTCGATGGACCAGGACCGGTTGATGTCCATCAGCACCCCGTCGTCGGTGGCCGCGACGATCTCGTCCAGCGTGTGCGGGCCGGGCTCCAGGCCCACATTGGTCATCCGCACCATCGGCAGCCGGGCCCAGCCGTCGGCCCGTACGCTGCCGCCGTGGTCGAGGCCGGCGACGGCGGCCGAGTCCCGGCCGGCGAGCACGCCGACCCACCGCCCGTCGCGGACCGCGTCCCGCTTGACCGCCGGGGAGCCCTCGTCGTCGAAGCCGAAGCTGCCCAGCGCGCCCGGGATGGTCGGGTCGATGGTGACGTTCATCAGCTCGGAGCCGTAGCGCAGCGAGCCGAGCTGGGCCAGGTCCAGCCAGGACGTGCCGGCGAAGGCGGCCTCCCAGCCGAGGATGCGGTCCAGCTCGATGGCGTGCCCGACCGACTCGTGGATCTGCAGCGCGAGCTGCTCGCCGCCGAGGATCAGGTCGGTCTCACCGGCCGGACACGGTGGCGCGGTGAGCAGCGCGCGGGACTCCTCGGCGATCCGTGCCGCGTGCGCGGCCAGGTCGAGGGATTCGACCAGCTCCCAGCCGGTGGTGCCGTACTGGCCGCGGTAGCTGGGGTAGGAGCGGCGCTGGGTCTCGCCGTCGCCGATCGAGGTGGCCGAGATGCCGCCGCCGCACTCGCGGATGCGCTGGTCGATCCGGTGTCCCTCGCTGGAGACGAACCACTTGGCGGTGTCCCAGATCTGGTAGAGCCCCTCGGCCAGGTCGGCGCCGTGCGCGGCCATCGCCGCGGTCGCCTCGACCAGCAGGTCGCCCTTGTCGGACAGCGGGACGCCGAGCGGGTCGGCCCGGCACTCCGAGGTGGCCGAGATGCCGCCGCCGCACTCGCGGATGCGCTGGTCGATCCGGTGTCCCTCGCTGGAGACGAACCACTTGGCGGTGTCCCAGATCTGGTA
>JAEVHO010000777.1 GCA_016802835.1 Micromonospora sp. ATA32
GCTGGGCCGGGCGCCCCCGGCGCCTGCCACCGGCGCGGGAGACGGCGGAACCGGTGGCGGTGCGGGGCGGAGTCACCGTGCGACGGTACCCGTCGGCGCCGACAACGGCCGCGCCGATCCGCCGCGTGGCGGCGTCACCGTCGGATTCTCTCCACCCGTGCCCGGTTGCCTCTGCACAGCGATGAGTGGGCGGAATCGGTTAGGGTGCGACTCATGCCGAGCGATGTGGTCCGCGTGATCTACCGCAAGTACGACGGCAGCGCCCACCGCGACTACCCGGCCCGACGGCTCGCCGAGGACGACCTCGGCGTCTGGCTGGGCGTGCCGGCCGGCACGAAGTCGGTCTACCATGGCCGGCCGTCGGTCGAGCAGATCCCGTTCGTGCTCCTGGTTCCGCACCATGGCTGGTGGACCGGCATGTTCAACCCGCCACCCCGGACCAGCGAGGTCTACTGTGACATCGCGAGTCCGGCCCGCTGGGAGGGCGAGGACACGGTGCACCTGATCGACCTCGACCTGGACGTGGTGCGTCGGCGGGCGACCGGCGTGGTCGAGCTGCGCGACGAGGACGAGTTCGCGGAGCACCGGGCCCGGTTCGGCTACCCGGACGACCTGGTGGCCGAGGCCGAGGCGGCCTCCCGCTGGCTCTTCGACGCCCTCGGCGACGGCACCGAGCCGTTCGCCACCTCGTACCGGAAGTGGCTGGCCCTGGTGCTCTGAGTCGGCGGCCTACCAGGCGGGCGGCCAGACGTCGTCCGGCCCGAACGGCGGCAGGTCGGGGAGCTTGTCCGGGTTGAGCTGGTTGAAGATGCCGGTGATCCGCCCGTCGTCCACGGCGAACGCGATGACCAGCCGTATCGTCCTGCCGTCCCGGTTCGTGGTCTCCATCTGCAGGCCGAGCGCGCCGTTGACGAGCACCGGCCGGGCCAGCACCCGGTCGCCGTACCGGCCGGCCTGACCGAAGAGGCCGAGGATGAAGCGGGCCACCGCCTCGGCGCCGGTGACCGGCCGGCGGGCCGCCGGGAAGTGGCCGCCACTGTCGCCGATCACGACCACGTCCGGCGCGAGCACCCGGACCAGCCGGTCCAGCTCGCCGGACTGGGTGGCGGCGACGAACGCGGCGACCACCCGCTGCTGCTCGGCCAGGTCGGCGGTGTGTCGGGGGGTGTCCGGCGCGGTGACCGGCCCGGCGGGCCCGGGAGGCGAGCTGCCGGGCCGCCGCGGGGGTGGTGCCCAGCACCTCGGCGATCCGGTCGAAGGGCACCGTGAAGACGTCGTGCAGGACGAGGGCGACCCGCTGCTCGGGGGTGAGCCGTTCCAGCACCACCAGCAGGGCGGTGCCGAGCTGTTCGGTACGCACCGCCCGCTCGGCCGGGTCGGGGGGCGAAGCCGTCCGGTGCGGGGCCGGGTGCGAGCGGTGCCACCAGCGGCTCGGGCAGCCACTGCCCCGGGTACGTCTCGCGGCGGGACCCGGGCCGAGCGGAGCACGTCCAGGCAGATCCGGGCGCAGGTGGTGGTCAGCCAGGCCCTCAGCTGGCGGATCTCGGCGCGGGC
>JAEVHO010000778.1 GCA_016802835.1 Micromonospora sp. ATA32
GGTGGGCAAGTCGGACAGTTCGTCGCTAGCGGAGGCACCCAGTCGGACGCCCTGAACCTAGCCGCAGCAGAACTGGTCGGTCAAGTCCACTCTTGGGGTTTTCGAGGGTCAGTTGCGGCCGGCCATGATGCCGCCGTCAACGTCGACGATGATCACGGCGGCGCCCCGCCCCCCGCGGCGACGACTAGTTGTTCCTTCCCCACCGAATCGCGATTCATGTTGGCAGCACCCGGTTCCCCGGGAGTGGCGCCACGTCCATAGGACTCGGCGCCGGTGGGCAAGTCGGACAGTTCGTCGCTAGCGGAGGCACCCAGTCGGACGCCCTGAACCTAGCCGCAGCAGAACTGGTCGGTCAAGTCCACTCTTGGGGTCAAGCGGGTGCTCCTCTGGCGGCGACTTATCCCAGGCCACCCACCGTAACGACGGCGCTCAGCCGGCCGCTTCCGGAAATCTTCCCGGACTTGATGGTCCAAGGAGGGTAGAGGCTGCGGGAATACAACCGGCCCATAGGATGTCTGTACTTTTGGGCATCCAGGTGCGTTACACCTCGTTCCGCAGCTTCGCGCCGAAAGGCCGGGAAGGGAGAGCTGTGCCCCAGCAGACCCAGTACCACAAGAACCGGGAAGCCGTTTCGCGGCTCGACCCGGAGCAGTACCGCGTGACCCAGCAGGACGGCACCGAGCGCCCGTTCGCCAACGCCTACTGGGACAACCACGAGCCCGGCATCTACGTCGACGTCGTGTCCGGCGAGCCGCTGTTCGCATCGGTCGACAAGTACGACAGCAACTCCGGCTGGCCGAGCTTCACGAAGCCGATCGCCAAGACGAACGTCGTCGAGAGCGAAGACTCCGGCCACGGGATGATCCGGACTGAGGCCCGCTCGCTGCACGCGGACAGCCACCTCGGCCACGTCTTCAACGACGGTCCCCCCGACAAGGGTGGACTGCGCTACTGCATCAACTCCGCGTCGTTGCGGTTCATCCACCTCGACGACTTGGAGAACGCAGGGTACGGCGAATACCGCACCCTGTTCACCAGTAACACCAACACTGACACCGACGACAAGTAAGGAGGCGATGTGACCACCGAAAAAGGCGATCCTCGCCGGCGGCTGCTTCTGGGGCATGGAGGAGCTGTTCCGCCACCAGCCCGGCGTCGTGTCCACGCGCGTCGGCTACAGCGGCGGCGACGTCCCGAACGCCACCTACCGCAACCACGGCACCCACGCGGAGTCCATCGAGGTCGTCTACGACACCGAGAAGACCGACTTCCGCGCGCTGCTCGAGTTCTTCTTCCAGATCCACGACCCCTCGACGAACAACCGCCAGGGCAACGACATCGGCACCAGCTACCGCTCGCGATCTTCTACACCAGCGACGAGCAGAAGCGGGTCGCCGAGACACGATCGCCGACGTCGACGCCTCGGGCCTGTGGCCCGCAAGGTCGTCACCGAGGTCACCCGCAGGCGACTTCTGGGAGCTGAGCCCGAGCACCAGAACTACCTGCAAGACCTACCCCAACGGTTACACCTGCCACTTCCCCCGCCCCGGGT
>JAEVHO010000779.1 GCA_016802835.1 Micromonospora sp. ATA32
GTGAATCCACGCCTGACGAACTCCAGGCACGCAGACCGCGACCACCGCCGGCCGATTGTGTCGGGCCAGCCGCCGCAACGTGCCCACCAGTGCCGCCGTCGAGCGCGCGCGCGTACCTGCTCGGCGGGCAGGTCCGCGAAGGCGTTGCGCAGCACCAGCACCGCGAACGGCACGCCCAGCGCGACGTGCACCAGGGCCAGGCCGCGGGCCGTCCCGGAGGACAGCACCACGCCCAGCACCTCGTTGACCGGCCCGGCGATGACCTGGACCGGCACGATGCTCGCGGCCACCAGGAGCAGGCCGGTGGCCTGCGCCGCCGGCCCGGTCAGCCAGGCCAGCGGGTACGCGGCGAGCAGCGCCAGCCCGAGCACCGTGGCGGTGACCACGGTGGCCAGCAGCAGCGTGAAGGCCAACGTGCGCCACAGCTCGGGGCCGGTCAGCAGGGAACGGTAGGAGGCGAGGCTGGGCGCGGTGGACCACCAACCCCGGGCCGCCGCGTCCACCGGCGCGTGCAGCGACGTGGCCACCAGCACCGCCAGCGGGACGAGCCAGGCGATCGCGGCGCCGGCGCGGCCAACCGGGTCAGCCGCCGGGGTGGGACCGCCGGCGGGTCCGGCTCGGCGGGCCCGGTGTGCCGTGGCGGCGGCCACGGCTGCCGGATGAACAGGGCGGCCACCAGCATCCCGGCGGCCACGGCCACCAGCCAGATCACCCCGATCGCCGCGCCCGGGCCGGTGTGGTGCCGCCGGAGGTCTGCCAGACCCGCAGCGCCAGCACCGAGGCCTCGTCGCGGACCGAGCCGGGCGCCATGATCAGGATCAGGTCGAAGGTGCGGCTGGTGCCGAGCGCGACCAGGGTGAAGACCACCGCGACGGTACGCAGCAGCAGCGGCCGCCACTGGGCGTCCCAGAGCACGTCGCGGCGGCTGCCGCCGAAGGCGCGTACCGCGTCGGCGAGGCTCGGCGGCACCGTGTCCAGCGCCGCCCGGAACACCAGCACGGCCAGCCCCACCCAGGCCCAGACGAACGCCGACATCAACGCCACCGTCACCAGCCCCGGGCCGAGCGCCTGCGGCACCTGGTCCGCCGACGCGCCGGTCAGCTTCGCGGCCAGCAGGGTGGCCAGCCCGCGGGCCGGATCCGGGTCGTACATCAACCGGAACGTCACTCCGGTGACCACCAGCGGCACGGCGATCGGCACGACCAGGATCAGCCGGACCAGGCCGCCCTCCTGGGACCGTCGGGAGGCGACGGCGAGCAGGTAGCCGAGCGCGGTCACCACCGCCGGCACGAGCAGCGCCCAGAGCACCGTCCGGCCCACCACCGCGCCGGTGCCGGGGGCGGCCAGCGCCGTCCGGTAGTGGGCGCCCCGACCCAGCGCCCGTCGGCGGTGACGCTGGCGTGCAGCGTCCGCAGCACCGGCCAGAGCAGCAGGCCGCCGAGGAGCAGCAGCGCGGGCAGCAACAGCGCCGAGGTGGCGCCGGCCGCCGGGTACGCCCGCCCGCGGCGGGGTGGCCCGACGTCGTCGAGTACGGCGATCTCGCCGAGCAGCG
>JAEVHO010000780.1 GCA_016802835.1 Micromonospora sp. ATA32
CCGCCGGTCCGACGGCCTCGACCGGCGGAGGTCGCCGCCGCGTTGCCGCTGCCGCAGGTGGACATCCTCGACCCGGGCACCGGCTTCCTGACCACGCTGACGGCGACCGCCCCAGGCGAGCTGATCGCGCAGTTGCGCAACGCCCCGGTGCACAGCGTCGAGGTGGCGCTGCGCCTGGTACGGGCCCGGATCGACGGCGGCGACCTGGCCGGTGCCGCCGCAGACCTGGACCGGCTCTACGCCGACGACCCGTTCGACTGGCGGATCGACTGGCACCGCGGCCTCGCCGCCCTGGCCGCGAACCGGCCCGGGGATGCCCGGATGGCCTTCGACGCCGTCTACGACCAACTGCCCGGCGAGCCGGCCGCCCGCCTGGCGCTGGCCGCCGCCGTGGAGAGCACCGGGGACCCAGAGCTCGCCGAGCGGCTGTACGACCGGGTCTGGCGGACCGACCACGGCTTCATCAGCGCCGCCTTCGGGCTGGCCCGGCTCCAGCTCGCCAAGGGCGGCCGAGTCGCCGCGCTGCGCGTCCTCGACCAGGTGCCGGAGAGCTCCAGCCATCACATCGCCGCCCAGGTGGCCGCTGTCCGGGCCAACCTACCGGCGGACGGGCTTCCCGCCGGCGCCGGCGAACTGCTAGCGGCCTCCGGTCGGCTGCAGCGGCTCGGGTTGGACGTCGAGCGGCAGGCCCGGTTGACGGTGGAGATGCTCGAGGCGACCCTGGCCTGGGTCACCGCCGGGCACACCCTGCCGCCGGACGCCCGGGTCCTCGGACACGGACCGCACGAGAAGGGGCTGCGGCTGGGCCTCGAACGCGCCTACCGCACCCTGGCACAGTTGGCCGCCGACCCGCCCACCCGCATCGCGCTGGTCGACCGGGCCAACGCCGTCCGGCCGAGGACACTGACATGACGGCCCCGTCCTGCCCCGAGCACGGCCCGGCCGGCGATCCGGGAGACCGCTTCTGTGAGGTGTGCGGGCGCAACCTGCGGACCGGCGAGGAGGCGACGGCCACCGCGGCCCCGCTGCCAGGCCCGAGATCCGGCACACCGCCGGTCGTACCGTGGTTGTCCTCCCGGGCGACCGAGGGCGACTGCGGCGGGTGCGGCGCCCAGGTTCCAGGCGGCGGATACTGCGACTCGTGCGGCCGCCGGCGCTCGGTCGGCCGCGACCATGCCGAGCTCGACCTCGGCGGCCTTGCCGCAGTGACGGACCGGGCCCGCCGGCCGCGCAACGCGCCACCCCGGCACGCGTACGGTCGAGGCCAACGCCGCGGCCGAGACCGTGACATACGGCAGCCTGCCCCGAGCACGGCCCGCCGGCGATCCGGGAGACGCTCGTGAGTGTGCGGGCGCAACCTGCGGAACCGCGAGGAGGCGACGGCCACGCGGCCCGCTGCCAGGCCCGAGATCCGGCACACCGCCGGTCGTACCGTGGTTGTCCTCCCGGGCGACGAGGGCGACTGCGGCGGGTGCGGCGCCCAGGTTCCAGGCGGCGGATACTGCGACTCGTGCGGCCGCCGGCGCTCGGTCGGCCGCGACCATGCCGAGCT
>JAEVHO010000781.1 GCA_016802835.1 Micromonospora sp. ATA32
GTCCACCCCGACTGCGTGGCCGCCGTCGACCGGGCCGCCGCGCTGCTCGGCGCGGCCGGCCACGAGGTGGTCGAGGTGCCCGCGCCGCTCGGCCCCGAGGCGTGGCCGCTGTTCGAGACCGTCTGGTACGTGCTGGCGCTCGCCCCGCTGCCCCCCCGAGGCGGAGCGGGCGCTGCTCCCGCTGACCCGCTTCCTCCGGTCCCGGGGCGCGGCCGTCGACGCCGGTGCCCTGATGGCCACGCTCGGCGAACTCCAGGCCCAGGTACGCCTCGGCGCCCGCCGCACCGCCGACTGCGATCTGCTGCTCTGTCCCACCCTCGCCGCACCGCAGGCACCCGTCGGCTGGTTCACGGCCGGCGACGACCCGGCGGAGGATTTCGACCGGCAACGCCGGTTCTCGCCCTACTGCGCCATCTTCAACGTCACCGGCGAACCGTCCGTCTCACTGCCCGTCGGCCGGACCGCCGAGGGTCTCCCCGTCGGGGTGCTGCTCACCGGCCGGTACGGCGACGACGCCCGGCTGATCGCTGCCGCCGCCGAGTTGGAACACGGGAGTGGCGGATGGGATCACCACCCCGCAATCTGGCGGGCCGTCGACTCCGCTAACGTGAATGGCAGCGGAGTCGGGCGGTCGGCACCATGATCGTCCGCCCGACCCGGAATTCCTGGTCTCTCTTTCCGCCTGGGGGCGTTGGGATTGTCTGTTACCGAGACGTTGCTGGTCTTCGTCGGCATCCCGGCAGCCGCCGTGCTGCTGATCGCCGGGCTGGCGGTCGCCGGCGGCCGTCGTGGTGGCGGCGGCGCCAAGCGCTACCGGCCGGGCCGGCCCTTCGACTTCACTCCGGTCTGGTTCCTGGGCCGGCCGGAGCAGCTGGCCGACTCCGCCGGCACCGCGCTGGCAGCGGGCGCGCAGGCGCCCGCGCTGACCAGCCACAAGCTTGAGAAGGCCGGCGTCGAGCCGCCGGCCGGTGGAACCGGAGGCGCAAGTGACCGTTGGTGAGCAGCAGACCGGGACGGGTAACCCGCCCGACGTGCTGGACGGGCCGTTCTCGACCCGCCAGCTGCTCCGCATCGACGAGGCGCTCCGCCTGGCCGACCAGGGCACCGGCCTGGTCTTCTCGGTCTTCGTGGGCGGCCTCGACGAGCCGATCCGGGAGCACGCCGAGCGGCTGCACCGCCAGCTCGCCGAACCCGACAGGTCGGTCCTGATCGCCGTGTCGCCCAACCAGCGGCAGCTGGAGGTCGTGACCGGACGGTACGCCCGCAAGCGGATCCCTGACACGTACGCCAAGCTGGCCGCGCTCTCCATGGTCGCGGCGTTCGGCGGCGGCGACCTGGCCGGCGGCATCATCAACGGCCTCGACCAGCTCGCCAGCCACGCCGGCAAGGGCTTAGCCCTCCTGACGCACTGAAGCCCGGTCCGCGAATCGGCGGACCGGGCTTCACCGTGTGCTGGTGCCGGGGGCCGGAGCGGGCTCTCGCCCACGCCGGCCCGGGGCCGCGTACGTCCTCGTCAGGCGCTCTGGGCGTCCTTCGCGCGGGCGCGCAGC
>JAEVHO010000782.1 GCA_016802835.1 Micromonospora sp. ATA32
GGACCCCGCGCCGGGCCCGCCGCCCGTGCCGGTCAGCCGGTCCAGCACCCGCTGCTGCCCCAGGTCCCGCTCCTGCGGGGTGATGTCGCCGGCGGCCGCCGCCCCGTCCAGCTCCTCCAGCTCGCGCCGGATGTTGACCGGGTCGTACTGCCGCGACTCAGCCTCTCGGGCCATCACCTTGACCACCGCGGTCAGGCCGCGCACGGGCGCGTACGGCAGGGTCAGCAGCGTCCAGAGGATGTCCATCGGTCACTCCGCCAACTCGTGCGCACTGACGAAGTCGTACGGGGCCAGCGGCCCGAGCAATCGCATCCGGATCAGGTCCCGGCGCTGCTCGGCAAACTCTTCCAGCACCCGGATGAACTCCTCCTCGTCGTCGGCGTCGACCAGGAAGGCGGCGTTCACCGCGTCCAGCTCGTCGCTCGGCTGCCGGGGCGCGTTCGCCAGGCTGACCGGGGTGAGCGCGTCGACCAGCTCGCGGGTCTCCGCCTCCCGGCGCAGCTCCACCGCCTGGCTGATCATCTCGCCGAGGCGGATCCGCTGTTCCCGGGTCTCCACCTCGGGGCGACCCCGCACCTGCTCGGCCAGGTCGGCCGCGCCCCGGTTCTGGGCGAGCACGTCGCCGATCAGCTCCTGCTCGTCGAATCGGCCGTGCACGGTGTACTGGACCCGGCCCTCGAACTCGTCGAGGGCGGCGGCGAACCGGTCGTGGTGGGCGTCCAGCAGGTCGGCCACCGCGTCCGGCCCGGTCACCACCGTGCCGAACCGCACCGGCAGCACCGGGGCCACCTCCGCGGTCCCGTCCAGCAGCGTCTGGTACGCGGTCAGGTCGGCGGGCCGGCCGATCGGCTGTTCCAGCCCCACCTCGCTGACCAGCGCGGCCAGGTCGCCGTACACGATCGCGGTCACCTCGCCCGGCGGGTCGCCGACCCCAGGGGCGTCCGGGGTCGGCTCCACGTCGGACGGCACGATGCCGTAGATGAACAATCCCGTCTCCTCGGCCATCTCAGCGCTCCTCGTCGCGACGGCGGCGCGGCCGGTCCCGCTCCCGGTCGGACCCGCGGTCGCCCAGCGAGTCCGCCACCGCGCCGCTGATCTCCTGGGCGGCCTTGCCGAGCCCGGAGACGGCCTTGCCCTTGGTGGCCGCGCCGGCGGCGCCCTCCACCAGGTCGGGCAGCCCCTTCTGGTCCTTCGGGACGATGCTCAGTCGGTCGACCGCCTCGGCGAACCGCAGGTACGTCTCCACGCTGGCGATCACGATCCGTGCGTTGATCTCCACGAGCTGGATGCCGACCACGGCGATCGAGACCTGCGCGTCGATCACCACGCCCTTGTCGAGCACTGTCTCCACGACGTCGGCGAGGGTGCCCCCGGCACCGCCACCGCCACCGCGCTGCAGGGCGCTACCGGCCGGTCCGCCGGTCGTCTCGATCGTCATTCCCCACGCTCCTCACGTCGACGTCGGACCACCGGCCGACGGGGTGCCTCCGGGGCTCGCCGCGCCGCCGGGCGGGAGGGCTGCGGCTCCTCGCGCTCCGGCCGGGGT
>JAEVHO010000783.1 GCA_016802835.1 Micromonospora sp. ATA32
GACGACCTGCTGGCCGGGCCGGTCGCCGAGGGGCCGGGGTCGACGTGGTCGGCGCGATGTACGACCTGGCCACCGGCGAGGTCGCCCTGCTGCCGGACTGAAGCGGCGGGTGACGCCCGGGCCGGGACCCGGACAGACGAAACCGCCCGTCGGGTGACCCGACGGGCGGTTCCGGAGTCGCTGTGGTGCGGGGCTCAGGCCTCGAAGACGCCGGCCTCGACCAGGCGCTTCTCGGTGGCGTCCCAGCCGTCGCCCGGGTGGGTCGCGGCGAGGCCGTTGATCTCGGCCCGGATCTTGGCGGCGTGACCGGCCGCGGCCAGCACCCGGATCTCCTCGACGAAGGCCTCGGAGTCGGTGCGCAGGTGCGCGGTCTTGCCGTTGGTCAGATTCCGCACGTAGGCGTGCTTGCCGCCGTTGAGCGGGATGAGGTACTTGAACTCGCCCAGCACGCTGAGGGCGCCACCCTGGCCAGCCTGGCCGGCCCGGACGGACGCGCGCGCGGTCTTAGAGGTGTTGCTCGCCACGGAGGTACTCCTTGCAAGACGTACGGGAGGACGGGACGTCCGGGGGCTGTGCGGGTGACGCCCGGAAAGGCCTCGGCCCGCGAAGATGTGCGGCGGCACAGAACCGCCCAGTGAACTGTACACGACCACGACGCCTGGCTGGTCACCGTGCCTGTCTGAGGGGCACAACCCAGGCCACCCGTCCGGCTATTCCGACCGGCGAATTTTCCGATTCTCTGGCGCATCATCCGCCCCAGAGTCATCATGTGTTCCAGGAACCACTCGGGTGACGAGGTCGTAGGGGAAGACGCACCTCGCTCTCCGGGAGGTCACCGTGCCAACGCGTGGCGTCGTATACGTCCACTCGACCCCGCTCGCCGTGTGCTCACACGTCGAGTGGGCGATCGCGCGCGTCCTTGCCGCGCCGGTCAACCTGCAGTGGACGGCTCAGCCCGTCGACTCCGGCGCCCGTCGCGCCGAATGCGGGTGGACCGGTCGTCCGGGGACGGGCGCCGAGCTGGCTGCTGCCCTACGGCAGTGGCCCATGATCCGTTTCGAGGTGACCGAGGAGCCCAGCCCGGGCGCCGACGGCGAACGGTTCATGTACGTCCCGGGCCGGGGCCTGTTCCGCGCCACCGTCGGCGCGGCGGGTGACATCCAGCTCGGGGAGGACCGGCTGCGCAGCCTGATGTCCGCCGCCCGCGCGCCGGAGGCGCTCGCGCACGCCCTCGACAAGGCGCTCGGCACCGCGTGGGACGCCGAGCTGGAGCCGTACCGGTACGCCGGCGACGGGGCGCCGGTGACCCTGCTCACCCGGGTCGGCTGAGTAGGCGCTGGTCCGCACCATGCGGCGGCGCCGGGGCGGCGACCGGCCGGCCGACGCGCGTAGGGTCGGGTTGCCCCGATAACCGACGAAGTGGTGAGATGAAACGGTGTCGATATCCGGTACGCCGGCGACGGGGCGCCGGTGACCCTGCTCACCCGGGTCGGCTGAGTAGGCGCTGGTCCGCACCATGCGGCGGCGCCGGGGCGGCGACCGGC
>JAEVHO010000784.1 GCA_016802835.1 Micromonospora sp. ATA32
TGGACGGGACGGGTCCATTGTGGCAAGGAAGGCGTGGAGATGTGACGAGAGTGCCCTCCGAGCTGGGATAATCGGGTTTGTCTAGAACTCGAATCTCACCAGCTTGAAAGGCACTCTCGGTGCAAGGATCTCACGGGTGGCGGTCGGATGGCGCGGTGTTCGACGAGGACAATCTCGTGTCGCATGCGGGTCTGGTGCCGCTGCTGGAGTTGGCCGAACAAGCCGGACTGTCCCGGCTGCTCGACGAGCACGTCCGGTTCGTCGATGAACGGGTCAAGTCCGGGGCTGCCAACCCGACCCCGAAACTGACCTCGATCATCGCCGGGATGGCCGCCGGGGCGGACAGTATCGATGATCTGGACGTGATCCGATCCGGCGGGATGAAGAAGGTGTTCGGCGGGGTCTACGCGTGCGCCACGTTGGGGATCTTCCTGCGGGAGTTCACTCACGGCCACACCCGGCAACTGTCGGCGGTGCTGCGCCGGCACCTGGTGGCGCTCGCCGAACGAACACCGGTGCTTGAGGGCATCGACGACCGCGCCTTCATCGACATCGATTCCCTGCTGCGTCCGGTGTACGGGCACGCCAAGCAGGGCGCCTCGTTCGGACACACGAAGATCGCGGGCAAGACCATCCTGCGGCGGGGCCTGTCGCCGCTGGCGGTCACTATCTGCACCGAGACCGCGGCGCCGGTGGTGGCCGGGGTGCGGTTGCGGGCCGGGCGCGCCGGCTCGTCGCGGGGGGCGGCGAGCATGGTCACCGAGGCGATCAACACCGCCACCGACGCCGGCGCGCGGGCGGAGAACATCCTCGTGCGCGGCGATTCCGCGTACTGCGCCGGCAAGGTCGTCGCCGCAGTGGTCAAAGCCGGGGCGAGATTCTCCTTCGCCATCGCCCGTAACCCGTCTGTCGACGCTGCGATCGGCAGCATTCCCGACGAGGCGTACACGCCGGTGCACTACCCCGGCGCGGTCGTCGACCCCGACACCGGTGAGCTGATCTCCGACGCGCAGGTGTCCGAAGTGGAATACACCGCGTTCGCTGGCACCCACTACGAGATCACAGGCCGGCTCGTCGTGCGCCGCGTCCTCGACGCCAACACCCAGGACCCTCTGTTCCCGGTCTGGCGCTACCACCCGTTCTTCACCAACAACCCCGAACCCGTCGACCAGGCCGACATCACCCACCGACGCCACGCCATCTGCGAAACCGTCTGGTCCGACCTCATCGACGGACCCTGGGCCCACCAACCCTCCGGCCTGTTCACCGCCAACACCGCCTGGAACATCCTCGCCGCGATCTGCCACAACCTGCTCCGCGCCGCCGGCACCCTCACCGGCACCGCCCGCTACACCGTGGCCCGCGGCGCCACCCTCCGCACCCACCTGATCAACATCCCGGCCCGCCTCGCCCGACCCCAACGCCGACCCGTCCTGCACATGCCCACGCACTGGCCCCGCGCCGACGCCTGGTCCACCCTCTGGCGGGCCATCTTCGTCACCTGAACACCACCCCACGCACGCACGCAACACCACCAGCAC
>JAEVHO010000785.1 GCA_016802835.1 Micromonospora sp. ATA32
GCCGGGACACCGCCGGCCGGGGCACGCCGTCGGCGGCCGACAGCACCTCCCGCAGCACCCCGAGGAGCTGTTCGCTCATCTCGGCCGCCGACTGGAAGCGTCGGTCCGGATCGAGGTGGGTGGCCCGGCGCAGGAGCCGGTCGTACGACTCCTCGCGCCCTAGGAGGGGCACCTCGGAGCGGTCCGGCAGCCGGTCGGCGTAGGTGCTGGCGAAGCCGCGGAAGTCGAAGCTCAGCACCGCGAGGGTCCGGCCGACGGTGTAGAGGTCGGCCGCCACCGACGGCCCCACCTCGGCGACCTCTGGAGCCTGGTAGCCGGGTGTGCCGTAGACCGCGCTCACGTCGTCGTCGACCTGCCGGACTGCACCGAGGTCGATCAGTTTGAGCTGCTCCTCGGCGTGGATGACGTTGTCCGGCTTGAAGTCGCAGAACAGCAGGTTGCGGTCATGCAGATAGCCCAACGCGGGCAGGATCTCGACGCCGTAGGCGATCACCTCCGGCAGCGGCACCGCCCTTTCGCCGGTGGCCGCCCGGCGGCTGACCAGCATGTCCCGCAGCGACTGGCCGCCGACGTACTCCATAACGATGTAGCCGACCGGCACTCCGGTCTTCGGGTCCGGATGCTGCACGAAATCGTGGATCTTGACGATGCTCGGATGGTCGATCTCCACCAGGTAGCGCCGCTCGGTCACGGCGGCGGCCATCGCGTCCGGGTCGCTGGTGTTGATCAGCCCCTTGAGGACCACCCAGCGGTCGCTGACGGTGTCGCTGACGTTCCTGTCCCGGGCCAGGTAGATCCAGCCCAGCCCGCCGTAGGCGAGCGCGCCGAGCACCTCGTACCGGTCGTTGACCACGTCGCCGCGGCCGAGGCGGGGCAGGAAGGAGAACGGGGTGCCGCAGTTGGGGCAGAAGCCTTCGGCGCGGCCCGGGGTGCCGTCCCGCCCCCGGCCGACCGGCTTGTCGCACGCAATGCAGTACCGGCGGGACTCGGCCACCGTCGGTTCGGCCATCACCGCGCTCGCCGGGTCGCGCAGCGGGACGCGGGGCAGCTCGATCAGGCCGGCGCCGAGGCCACCGCGGGTGGCCCCACGGCTGCGGCCGGAGCCCCGCGAGCCGGTGCGCACTGAACCGCCGCGCGCGCTCACCGGGGTCGAGGCGACGGAGGCGAGCGGTACCGGTCCCACGCCCGACCCGGGCCGCGCCGGCCCGGCGCCGGGGGACGGCTGCGCCGGCAGGACCCCGGTCAGGTCCTTGCGCCCGCACTCGTCGCAGTAGCCCTCCGGCCCGTAGCTGCCGGTGCAGTCGGGTCGTACGCACCGCTGGCTCATGTCGTCCCCCGCTCGCTGAGGTCGTTGAGATGCCGCTGATACGCGGACAGGGCCCGGGTCGCCGCAGGCAGATCGCACGGGCTGGAGTAGAGAAGGTCCTCGGCGGCGCAGTGCCGACGGGACAGCTCGGTGTGCTCGGCGAAGCCGAGCCGGGCCGCCTTGGCCCGGTAGGCGGCCAGTCGCCCGCGCAGCTCGGCAC
>JAEVHO010000786.1 GCA_016802835.1 Micromonospora sp. ATA32
GACGTGGTGATCCGGGACGGCGCGAGTCGGCCATCAGTGCCCCCGGATGCCTGCGTTTGCTTTCGTTTGCCTACGACAACGACAAGTGTCGGGCACGAAGCGTCCACCGTCATGCCTGTGGACGACGCTGCGGTTATCTCGTCGGCGAAGGGCGGATCGATCGGCGGCGCCGGGCGCAGCCGGATCGGTGGACGTGGTGATCCGGGACGGCGCGAGTCGGCCATCAGTGCCCCCGGATGCCTGCGTTTGCTTTCGTTTGCCTACGACAACGACAAGTGTCGGGCACGAAAGCGTCCACCGTCAATGCCTGTGGACGACGCTGCGGTTATTCCGGTTCGCGCTCGGTGAGGGGATTGCCCCGGACCCACTCGGCGGTCGCCGCGTACTTCCGCTCGATGTACTCCTCCAGCCGGGCGCGCTCGACGCGCCACTGGCCCCGACCACCGATCTTGATCGCGGGCAGTTCTCCGCTGCGCACCATGTGGTACACCTGCGAATCCGACACGTTCAGCTCGGTGGCCACGTCGGAGAGCAGCAGGAACCTCGGCTCCACGAAAACTCCCGGGGTTGGCGTCGTTTGCCTCAGTTTGCCATTACCCGGCGGCGCCGCCCAGCCGCCCGGAACCGGTGGGTTGGAACTGTCACCCCGGGACACACCGGCGGGGAACTTCCACCGGGCCGGTGCGGGGGTGTATGACGGTCACGGCGTACGGCATGATCGGCGCCCGGGACCGGCGGAGCCGCCGGTCAGGGAACTGAGCAGGGGAGACGACCGGTGACCGAGGACCTTGTCCGGGTGTACGTGCCGGCGACCGTCCCGATGCTGTCGAGGCTGCGGGAGCAGGGACTGGCGGCGGACGAGGCGCACGCCGTCACCCCGGCGCTGCGGGAGTGGTACGCCGAGGGCGACGACGAGGAACTGGAGTACGTCGCCTTCACCCGGGCGGCCCAGGACGCGCTCCAGCTGCTGCGCGCCGACCCGGCCGCGCCCCGCCTTCGGGTGGTGGTCTCGGTCGACCTGCCGGCCGAGGCGGTCGGCCGGGGCGATGGCGAGCTGGGCTCCAGCGCGGTACGACTGACCCAGCCGGTGCCGGTGACGGCGGTGGCGGCGCTGCACGTGGACGGCACCGAGGCGGTCGAGGACATCGCCGCCGCCGCCGAGGTGGTGGCCGACGCGCTGGCCGGCGACCCGGACGCCCAGTTCACCGTCGACGGCGCCGAGGACCACGAGCTGGAGTGGTACGACGTCTCCGAGCTGGAGGTGCTGCTTCGCGCGGCATCCTGACCAACCGCTGCGGGCGCGCCGGCGGACGGCGCCCCACCAGCCGTCAGCGCCCGGTTTCGGCCTCGGCCGGTTCCGGGTCGTCATCGATCCGTTCCGGCTCGTCCTCTCGTACGGCGAACCGTTGATGTTGACCACGAGCTGGAGTGGTACGACGTCTCCGAGCTGGAGGTGCTGCTTCGCGCGGCATCCTGACCAACCGCTGCGGGCGCGCCGGCGGACGGCGCCCCA
>JAEVHO010000787.1 GCA_016802835.1 Micromonospora sp. ATA32
GACACGAATCGGACGTAGTCGTAATTAAGTTGGTATACACGATCAGGTGCCCGCAAGATTCACATCGGGCGGTCGACCGACGCCCGACAGCCGACCCGACCCGGCCGCGAACGGGCGGATCGCCCTGGTCCGGCGGGTGCCGAAGGGGCCGGTGCTGGGCATCGCCCCGTTCAACTTCCCGCTGAACCTGGTGGCGCACAAGGTCGCCCCGGCCATCGCGGTCGGCGCGCCGATCATCGTCAAGCCGGCCCCGGCGACCCCCGCTGTCGGCGCTGCTCCTCGGCGAGCTCCTGGCCGAGACGGCGCTGCCAGAGGGGATGTTCTCGGTGCTGCCGCTGCCCAACGAGCGGGCCGCCGAGCTGGTCGCCGACCCGAGGCTGCCGGTGGTGTCGTTCACCGGCTCCGGGCCGGTCGGCGCGGCGATCCGCCGGTCGGTGCCGGACAAGCACGTGACGCTGGAGCTGGGCGGCAACGCCGCGGCGGTGATCTGCGAGGACTGGAACTCGGACGAGGACCTGACCTTCGCCGCGCACCGGATCGCGACCTTCTCCAACTACCAGGCCGGCAGTCGTGCATCGCCGTGCAGCGGGTGTACGTGCACGAGTGGCTCTATGACGGGTTCCTGCCGCGGCTGATCGCCTCGGTGGAGGCGCTGCGGGTCGGCGACCCTTCTTCGGAGCACACCGATGTCGGGCCGCTGGTCTCGGTCGAGGCGGCTGAGCGGGTCGAGGCGTGGGTGGACGAGGCGGTCGCGGCCGGCGCCACCATCGAGGTGGGTGGGCGTCGGGAGGGCGCGACGTATCCGCCGACGGTGCTCTCCGGCGTGCCGTCGGATGCGAAGGTCTGCGTGGAGGAGGTGTTCGGACCGGTGCTGGTGGTCGCCCAGGTCGAGAGCGATCAGGCCGCGTTCGCCGCCGTCAACGACTCGGCGTACGGGTTGCAGGCGGGCGTCTTCACCCACCGCTTGGACGTCGCCTTCGCGGCGTCGCGGGCTCTCGACGTCGGCGGGGTGATCGTCGGGGACGTGCCGTCGTACCGCGCCGACCAGATGCCGTACGGGGGCGTGAAGGGGAGTGGCGTGGGGCGGGAGGGGCTGCGCAGCGCGATGGAGGACTACACCGATGCGCGGGTCATGGTGCTGACCGGGGTGGAGTTGTAGGCCCGCCTTTCGGGCCATCGGGTCCGCTCGAGGAGTGGGATGACGTGCGAGTGGTATACCTGTAAGTCATATTGATACCTCTCAGGTATATCGCCGAGCGGGCATTTTCCTCGCCGGGACCTCACCTGGGAAGTGCCGGGCACGCGGCAGCAGGCTCCCGACTGCGGCGAGGGCAATTGACCGCCCGCCACCCGGGAAATGCTCAGTTCGAGAGGTCGACCCCGCCGGTCCGGCAGCTACTTGGATAGCCAGACGTTGAAGCGGAACTAACTCGATCATTCGCGGGGCTGACGTGTTGGCAGGACCCGCCTGTCTTCATTGTTGTAAGTCGCTGGGTGGGTGGGTGG
>JAEVHO010000788.1 GCA_016802835.1 Micromonospora sp. ATA32
GGGCGGCCGCTCTGGTGGGGTCAAGTACGTCCTCGAGTTCTGACGTCCGCGGTAGAAGGACGTTGCAGATCGTCCGAAATGATGGTGTTCGTGCGTCATGTGGGGCCAGCGCCTTCGTGACACACCGCCCTTCTCCCTGCCCCTGACCCATCGACGGCGACCGCATCACCGGGCTACACGTGCTGGCCGACCTGGAACGTCTCGACGGAATCATGCATATAGTCCAGGTGCGGTCGCCCTTCAGGCCTCCGCAAGATCAAGGTAGGGATTTTCGGTTTGGTCACCGTGATGCCGAGGAGTGGCAGAGGTCTGCGGTGATTTCGGGCGTTGCGGCGTAGGGCTTTGGCGATATTGGTTTGTCCGGCGTGGCGTAGCGGGCCGATCTTGCCGAGGCCCTGCCGTTGGACCTCGCCGACGCAGTGGATACGCCACGCAGGGCTCGTCGCTGATCAATGAGCATCAATGTTCCTCATGTTGTCCGGATTTGAGTCCGCCCGAGTCGCGGGAGGCGACGACGATCGCCGCCCTGATGCGTGAACGACGGCAAACTCTAGCCTCAACGGACCGATGAGTCCACTCTGGGTATGGCGTTGAGCGAGTTCAGCTGGGGGCAGCCTGGTCCTGACCGCCTCTCAGTGCAGCTTAAACACCCCGAGGTTGATGATTCACGAGGGCCGAGCAGTTCTGGCGACGAGTGAGATCAACTGGACTATTCAGTCCGCGACGGCTAGCCTGCGGAGGTACTCGGTCAGGGGGTGAATACGCCCGGCCGCAGCCCCCGCTCAGACTGCGACCCGGCTGCTGCTGGATCCGAGTATCTGGAACGTCACAACCAGGATCTACAGGAAGGCGCGGCTGATGGAAACCGATCGGGATCGTGTCGTCGCATCCGCCCGAGCTGTCCTTCCGGCCACTGAGCGCCGGCGCACGGGCATGACCACCGCGGCTTCACGTTCGTCGCCGATGAACCGCACAACGGCACACTCGGCGAAGGCCCGACGCCGACGGAGTACCTGTTGATGGCGCTCGCGTCGTGCACTGCTCAGACGCTCAGGCAGTACGTCGACTATAAGTACGACACCGCCGGTGACATCACCGTCGAGATCGACTACCACGAACCCGAGCAGGAAGGCGCAGAGCGTTACCTGCAGCGCACGATCACGCTGAGCGAAGAACCTGACCCCGACGACTTGAAGGTGATGCATGACATTGACGAGAAGTCCCCGGTGACCCTGCTGATTCAGTTCGCATGGAGCGTGAGGACCGAGTTCGTCGGGCCGCGCTGAAGTCAGGCTGCTTGCTGCTCGGCGATCACGGCCGAGCAGCAAGCAGTTGTCGTCCCGCCCCCGGGCGGCGACAGTGTTTCCGTCGACCGCGACAGCTTGAACGCGATGCGGCGCCTTGCATGCGGCGCAGGTCCTGGTCCTGGCGGATGGCCGGCTGACCCGTGCCGGCAGCTCAGAACAGAGTCGGTGCAGTCGGCCCGGTGACGGTGGAGCGTTCG
>JAEVHO010000789.1 GCA_016802835.1 Micromonospora sp. ATA32
ACCTCGGTGCTGTACGACGCCGAGGACCCGGACCCCTCCCGTCGGTTTAAGCTCATCACGCTCCTTGAGGACGACATCACGTCGCTTTGTGTGGCGTTTTGACAACGGGTACCCGAACATCATCTGGGATCCGGAGGCTCAGAAGTATCGCTGCTACTACACGCTCTTCATCAAAGACCCAACCATCAAAGGAAACTGCTCCGGCTGAGCGCGCTAAGAAAACCCTATGTCATTAGGGGACGCCAAACTGGATGCGCCTACGCCGAGTCCACAGACGGGGTCCGCTGGACGAAACCGGCCCTCGGTTTCGTCGATTTGAGGGGAGCACGGCCAACAACCTCCTCTTCAAGGACGTCCAAGGCACCTCGGTGCTGTACGACGCCGAGGACCCGGACCCCTCCCGTCGGTTTAAGCTCATCACGCTCCTTGAGGACGACATCACGTCGCTTTGTGTGGCGTTTGCCGCCGACGGAATCCACTTCACCGAACTGCGGCCCTGGCCCAAGGAGAGCGCGAGCCCCGTTCCCGGAGGCGACTGCCATAACCTCACCTTCAAGGACTCTCGCACCGGGGAGTACGTGCTCATCACGCGGCTCTGGGACAACAACATCCGCGTATCGGCCATCTCCCGGAGCACCGACTTCTACCACTGGTCCAAGCCCGTTGAGATCCACCGAGGAGACGGCTTCGAATCCCAGGTCTATTCAATGCCGGTATTCGAGTACCACGGCGTTTACCTCGGACTTGCCTCGATGTTCCACGATGGCGACACAGACCTTCCTAAGTACGATTCCGTGGACCTCGAACTCCACTGGTCGAGCAACACGACCGAATGGAACAAGGTTGCGGGCGATGCCAGCATCTTCATCCAGCACGGCAAGGACCACGGCCAGTACCCCAATGGCGAGTTCGACAGCGACGTCATCTTCTCCGCCGTGCCAATCGACGATGGCGAGAAGCTTTGGTTTTACTACATGGGCGGCAAGGGTGGTCACACGTCCTGGCGCGAGTCAGCTCTCGGCCGTGGATACATCGAGAAGGACAAGTTCGCGTACTACGGATCTCGCAACGGCAACCAAGAGACCGTCCTGACGACCCAAGGACTCAACTTCTCCGGCGAGAAGGTCCAGTTGCTGGCCGACATCGAGCCAGGTGGCTGGATCAAGTGTGAGCTTCGGAACACCGGTGGAACCGTCGTACAACCGGGCTTCGAACTGGAACGGAGCATCATCACTGATGCTGGAGATGGCTGGCTCAGTGTCTCCTGGAAGGGATCCTCAGTGACGAACCTGAACCCAGCCGGATTCTTCGCGATGAGGATCGTCATGAAAAAGGCCAGGATCTGGGCGATCCAGGGGGATCTGTACCCCGCGCCCACTGAAGTATACGAAGCATTGAGAAAATTGCTGGAGATGGCTGGCTCAGTGTCTCCTGGAAGGGATCCTCAGTGACGAACCTGAACCCAGCCGGATTCTTCGCGATGAGGATCGTCATGAAAAAGGC
>JAEVHO010000790.1 GCA_016802835.1 Micromonospora sp. ATA32
GCTCGCCGCGCGCTGACCCGCGCCGGCGGCTGCCGGCAGACTGTGGAAGAAATGTGCCGGTGCGGCGGGTTCAGGCCGCACCGGCACATTGCTCATCCGGCGTCCCGTCCCGGTTGCCAACCTGCCGAGGTGCGGCGTGACCTGCGCCAATCCGCCGGCGCCGGCCGGTGAGTCGCCTCACGAACACGGGCGGAAAGGTTTATCCGCCGCCAGACTTGACCGCTGCCGGGCCCCACCGCGTTCGGTGACATGATCATGCCGCCGTACCGACGGGGAGGGTTCGCTGTGGCCATGGGCGCCACATTCACCGCGCTGCGCCACCGGAACTACCGGATCTGGGCGGTCGCCGGGTTCGTATCGGTCATCGGGACCTGGATGCAGGTCCTCGGGGTCAACTGGTACGTGCTGAAGGAGACCGGCTCGGCGACCTCCATGGGCCTCACCGTGCTGCTCCAGGCCATCCCCACCCTGCTGCCCAGCGTCTGGGGTGGGGCACTGGCCGACCGGCTGCCCGCCCGTCCGCTGCTGATCGCCGCCCAGGCGGCCCACGCGGCACTCGCGGCCGGGCTGGCCGCGGTCGCCCTGACCGGCGTCGGCGGCCTCCCGCTGATCTACGCGATCTCCCTGGCCACCGGTGCCGTGTCGGCGATCGAGGGCCCCGTGATGGGCCGCTGGTGCGCGACGCTGGTGGACCGGGACACGCTCGGCAACGCGCTGGCGCTCGGGTCGCTCACCAACTCCGCCGGCCGCATCCTCGGCATGAGCGCCGGCGCGGTGGTGGCGGCCGCGGTCGGCCCCGCCCTGCTGTTCGGCATCAACGCGGTCAGCTTCGTCGCGGTGGTGGCGGCCCTGTTCGCCGTACGCCAGGGGGACCTGCACGGTCACCAGGTGGCGGCGACGGACGCCCCCCAACCCCCGGCGGCATCCGGGCCGGCTTCGACTACCTACGCCGCCAGCCGGTGGTGCTCCTCGCGCTGGCGCTGTCGTTCGTGCTCGGCAGCCTGGGCCGCAACTACCAGGTGACCATGGCGGCGATGAGCGAGGGACCGCTCGCCGCCGGCGCTGCCGGCTATGGCTTCCTCTCGACCGTCTTCGCGGTCGGCACGGTGTTGGGGGCGCTCGTCGCGGCGCGGCGGCGCGAGCTGGGCTACGCGACGCTGGTCGGCGCCGGCCTGCTGGCCAGCGTCCTGCAGATCGCCGCCGGACTCGCCCCGGGCACCTGGAGCTTCGCCGCGGTGATCCTGCCGATCGCCGCCGCCGCCGTGATCATCGACACCACCGTCGGCACCCGCGCCCAGCTGGACACCGACGGCGCCATGCGCGGCCGGGTGCTCGCCGCGCTGGCGGTCACCGGCTCGGTCTCCGCAGCCGTCGGCGCGCCGCTGCTCGGCTGGCTCTCCGAGTACGCCGGGCCCCGGCAGACGCTGGTCCTGGCCGGGTCCGTCGCGGCGGTGGCCACCATGGCGGCGGGGGG
>JAEVHO010000791.1 GCA_016802835.1 Micromonospora sp. ATA32
GGCACCTCGGGGAGGCGGACCGTGGGCCTATCAGGCGCGCCGACGGTGAGCAGGCCGGCGAGCCCGGCGACACGCCGGAGACGAGCCGTCCGGGCCCGGTCGGCCCAGATCGAGGTGGACACCGACGTGCCGGCGCCGGACGGCACCCGGGCCAGACCGGACCTGGTCACCGAGGACGACGGTTCCGGGGTGGCCGGAGGGTCCTCCGGTGGCAGCGGCGGCGGTTCGAGCATGCCGGGGCATCCGGACGCGGCCGGCTGACGCCGGTCACACCACGCCGGTGTTTGCCGCCGGCAGGGACGGGCAGGAGTGCGGCATGACCAGTGAAGAAGGTTCCGGCCGATCCGCCACCGACGAGCCGGACGGCGCCACCGCGTACGAGGCGTCGCTGCGGCCGCCGGGCGAGTCGCTGCACACCACCGACGACACCGGCGACGACTTCGCCGACCTGCCCGCCGAAGAGCGGCGGTCGGCCCGGGAGATCAGCCGCGCCGGCTACGACGTCGACGCCGTCTCCGGCACCGCCGACCCCAACCGGGAGGAGTGACCGGACGCCCGCGTCTCGGTCATTCCCCGACCGGCCAGGGCGTCGGCCCGCTCGTTCTCCGGGTGGCCGTTGTGACCCTTGACCCAGAGCCAGGTCACCTGGTGCCGGGCACACGCCGCCTCCAGCCGCTGCCAGAGGTCGGCGTTCTTCACCGGCTGCTTGGCCGCCGTCAGCCAGCCGTTGCGCTTCCACGAGGCCAGCCAGCTGGTGATGCCGTTACGCACGTACGTGCTGTCGGTGTTCAGCTCGACGGTGGCCGGCCGGGTCAGGCTCTCCAGGGCCTGGATCGCGGCCATCAGCTCCATCCGGTTGTTGGTGGTCGGCGTCGCCTCTCCGCCACACAGTTCCCGCTCGTGGCTGCCGTAGCGCAGCACCGCACCCCAGCCGCCCGGTCCCGGATTGCCGCTGCACGCCCCGTCGGTCCAGATCTCCACGACCCTGCCGGCCGCCGCTTCCACCATGCCGGCAACCTACCCGGTACGCCCCGCCCGGCCCTGAAGCGGGACCGACAACCGCCCGTCGCGTCGGTAGGGTGCCCGGCGTGGACAGGCACATCGCGTTCGACCGGTTGCACAACTTCCGGGACCTGGGCGGCTACCTCGACGACGACGGCAGGCACGTCCGGTGGGGTCAGCTCTACCGGTCCGACTCACTGGGCAAGCCCGCCGGGGCGGACCTGGACCGGTTTCGGGCGCTCGGCGTGCGTACCGTGGTCGACCTGCGCTATCCCTGGGAGATCGCGTCCCGGGGGCGGGTCCCGCACGGCGACGACCTGACCTGGCACAACCTGAGCATCGAGCACCGCACCTACGACCAGGCGGAGATCGCGTGCGTACCGTGGTCGACCTGCGCTATCCCTGGGAGATCGCGTCCCGGGGGCGGGTCCCGCACGGCGACGACCTGACCTGGCACAACCTGAGCATCG
>JAEVHO010000792.1 GCA_016802835.1 Micromonospora sp. ATA32
GGCGGCCGGGACGCGCGCCGAAGGCCCGGGCGGGGCCGGGTGGGTACGGATCACAAAAGCCGGCGCTGCCGGCTGCCGCGGGTGGCACCCGTGGCACGATGGCCGCGATGACCACCACCACCACGGGCCCTGCGGCCCGAGACGGAGAACCCCGCCGCGGCACGCCGGCCGACTCGCCGTTCGTCCGGGCCTGCCGCCGCCAGGCCAGCCCGCACACCCCGGTCTGGTTCATGCGCCAGGCCGGCCGGTCGCTGCCGGAGTACCGCGAGATCCGCAAGAACGTGGCGATGCTGGAGTCCTGCCGCCGCCCCGAGCTGGTCACCGAGATCACCCTCCAGCCGGTCCGCCGGCACGGGGTCGACGCGGCGATCCTGTTCAGCGACATCGTGGTCCCGGTGGCCGCCGCCGGCGTCGACCTGGACATCGTGCCCGGCACCGGGCCGGTGGTGGCCGAGCCGGTGCGGACCGCCGAGGACGTCGAGCGGATCCGGCCGATCACCCGCGAGGACATCTCCTACGTGGATGAGGCGGTTCGGCTGCTCGTCGCCGAGCTGGGCGACACCCCGCTGATCGGCTTCGCCGGCGCCCCGTTCACGCTGGCCAGCTACCTGGTCGAGGGTGGCCCGTCGCGGACCCACGCGAAGACGAAGGCGCTGATGTACGGCGAGCCGGAGCTGTGGCACGCGCTCTGCGGCCGGCTGGCCGAGGTGACGCTGGGGTTCCTGCGGGTGCAGGCGGAGGCCGGGGTCTCCGCGGTGCAGCTCTTCGACTCGTGGGCGGGTGCGCTCTCCGAGGCCGACTACCGCCGGTACGTGCAGCCGCACTCGGCGAGGGTGCTGGCCGGGCTGGCCGACACCGGCCTGCCCCGGATCCACTTCGGGGTGGGCACCGCCGAGCTGCTCGGCGCGATGGGCGAGGCCGGCGCCGACGTGGTCGGGGTGGACTGGCGCACCCCGCTGGACGTGGCCACCCGCCGGATCGGGCCGGACAAGGCCGTCCAGGGCAACCTCGACCCGGCCGTGCTGCTCGCACCCTGGCCGGTGGTGGAGACCGAGGTGCGGCGGATTCTCGCCGAGGGCCGGGCCGCCCCCGGGCACGTGTTCAACCTCGGCCACGGCGTGCTGCCGGAGACCGACCCCGAGGTGCTGACCCGGGTGGTCGCGTTGGTGCACGAGGTGTCCGCGCAGACCGCCGCCGAGGACTGACCATGCGGCAGCCGTGGCGGGTGGCGGTCGTCGGTGGCGGCATCACCGGGCTGGCCGCCGCCGTCCGGTTGCGCGACCGCGCCCCGGCCGGCACCGAGATCACCGTGTACGAGCAGTCCGGCTCGCTCGGCGGCAAGCTGCGCACCGGCGAGCTGGCCGGCTCGGCGGTCGAGTTCGGCGCCGAGTCGTTCCTGATGCGCGACCGGCCGGCGGGGGAGTCCGCCGCGGTGGCCCTGTCCGCCGCTCGGGGCTGGGCCGAGGCGATC
>JAEVHO010000793.1 GCA_016802835.1 Micromonospora sp. ATA32
CGGAGTTCGCCGGGCTCGCATTGAGGTACACGGATATTCAGGACCGACTGGGCCGAGCGGCCGTAGGTGATGCCGTTGGCGTCCGTGGGGAATGAGGTTCGCCTCGGCGCGGGTGCCGATACCCTGGTCGTCGTCGACCGGTCCGTCGAGACTGTTGCGGGCGTCGGAGAGCTTCTGCACCCCAGCGAAGACGGCATCGTCGATCATGCCTTCGTTGTAGAGCGCGTGGCGGACGATCCCGGCGTGGTACGCCTCCGTGGCGAGCAGACCCGCGGCAGCGTCCAGGTACGTCTTGTTGGACAGCAGCGGTGCCGCTCCTTTGAAAGCGGAGACGCCGACGTCCTCGAACAGGAACGCGGCGAACAGGAAGTTGAGATCGTTGGCGTACGGGTCGAATATCTCGCCCGACTTGATGAGCCCGGCTGCGGTGGCCGCCGCGGTGAAGCTCGTGTCAAGAGAGATCGCCGGACGGGAAACGGCGTGCTCCCCGAGGGCGGACCGCAGGAAGGCCACATGCTGCTGCTCGTCCGAGGCGATCTCCCGTGCGAACTTGCGCACTACCGAGTTGCTGAAGTTGACCATGCCCCCACCGGTCACCTCGCCCCGGGTGCCGGTACCGGTGGTCATCTCGTCGGGCAGTCCCTGCCCCGTGGTGGCGCGAAGGTAGAACTCGGCTTCGAGGTATTCGAGGTTGAGGGCGAAGTTTCAGGATCGTCGCGTCACTCGGCCCCGAGCCGTTCCGGCGACTCCGCGGCGGGGTTCGTCGGGTCCGTCATCGACGCGAGCTTCCGTCGATCGTCATCCGACTCCGCGCTGCGCGACACCGCCTCTTTGATGAACTTCTTTACCATGGAAGTCGACCCCCGTTTCGATGCACGACACGCCGGGTACTCCATCGATGTGGTCGCCCTTGCGCCGCGCGCTACTGCCGTCGGCGCTCACGCTAGGGCGTGGCTGTCTCGGCCGTGCTCCTTTCTCGAACCTTCATCCGCGGGAGGTGCACGGCGGGGATGGCCGCACCACGGCGCAGGCCAACCAAGAGCGATGACAGATGGAACCGAAGACGATCGCGAACTTGTCCTGTGAACCGCCCCGGGTTTGGTGGCGGCTAGATGGGTTGGGTTGCCGGCTGGGTCAGCCGGTGTTCGGTGGGATCGTAGAGGGCTTCGAACGCGGCTGGTGGCAGGTCCGCAGCGCCGCTGTGCAGGCGGCGGTGGTTGTACCAGTCGACGTACTCGAGGGTCGCGATCTCGACCTGGTCGCAGGTGCGCCAGGTCCCGTGGGGTTTGATCAGCTCGGTTTTGAACAGGCCGATCGTGGACTCGGCCAGGGCGTTGTCGTAGGCATCGCCGACGGATCCGACGGACGGGTCTAGATGGGTTGGGTTGCCGGCTGGGTCAGCCGGTGTTCGGTGGGATCGTAGAGGGCTTCGAACGCGGCTGGTGGCAGGTCCGCAGCGCCGCTGTGCAG
>JAEVHO010000794.1 GCA_016802835.1 Micromonospora sp. ATA32
GCGGCGAGGTCGCGGACGGCGTCTCCACCGGGCCGGCCGTGGACGGGTACGTGCTGCGGCTCTGCGCGGTGGCCGCCGCCGCGGCCGTGGACGAGTTGCGCGTGGTGATCGATCACGTCCAGGTCAGCACGTTCGGCCTGGACGCCACCGTCGAGGTACGCCTGCTCGCCGGCGGCGAGGTCGCGGACGGCGTCTCCACCGGGCCGGCCGTGGACGGGTACGTGCTGCGGCTCTGCGCGGTGGCCGCCGCCGCGGCCGTGGACGAGTTGCTGCGTGGCAGCGCCGAGCAGACGCCGGACCGGGGGCGCTGTTTCGTGGAGCACGCCGCGGTGGTTCCGTTCGGCAACTGCGAGGTGGCCACCGTGGTCGTCCTGCTGGTCTGCGACGGCTGGGTCGAGCAGCTCGCCGGATCCGCGCTGGTCGCCGGCGACCCCCGCCAGGCGGTCGTATGCGCGACGCTGGCCGCGGTCAACCGTCGGCTCGAGGCGCTGCTGACCTGAGCTCCCATCCACGCCCCCGCCGCGAGCTTCCGCTGGCTCTGCCGGCCGCCGTTTCGCCGGGCAGACTGGTTGCATGAAGCGCGCCACCCTCTGGCCGGACCACCTGCTCCCCGAAGACCACCTTCCGCCACCCTGGCCCGGCCGGGAGGTCGACCTCGACGGCTCGGTCACGTACGTCCGGGAGACCCCGGCCACCGCACCGGGCGCGGAGCCGGCGCTCTACGTGCACGGGCTCGGCGGCTCGGCCCAGAACTGGACGGACCTGGCCGGGCTGCTCTCCGGCCGGCTCGACGGCCAGGCCATCGACCTGCCGGGCTTCGGGCGCAGCGAGCCCGGCCGGCGTTACACCATCCCGGCCTTCGCGGAGCGGGTGATCCGCTGGATCGAGCACAGCGACCGGGGGCCGGTGCACCTGTTCGGCAACTCGTTGGGCGGCGCGATCTCGGTGCACGTGGCGGCGCTGCGGCCGGAGCTGGTCCGTACCCTCACGCTGATCTCCCCGGCGTTGCCGTTCCTCGACTTCCGCCGCTCGTTGCAGGGCCGGATGCTGCCGGTGCTGGCCATCCCCCGGGGTGAGCGGCTGGTCGCCCGGCTCCTGGCCCAGCAGGCGCCGGAGGTGATGGCCCAGCAGGTGATGGAGGCGTGCGTCGCCGATCTGAGCCGGATCAGCGATCAGCGCCGGCAGGAGGCGCTGGAGGAGATCCGGGTGCGGTACGAGGCGGCGCACTACGCCGCCGCGTACGTCCGGACGTTCCGCGGGCTGGTCTCCAGCTTCCTGCAGTCGTACCTGCCCGGGTCGGGCTCGCTGTGGCGGCTCGCCGCCCGCGTACCGGTGCCGACGCTCGTGGTGGGCGGGCTCGCCGACCGGCTGGTCGACGTCCGGGTGGCGCCGCAGACCGCCCCGGGTCGTCCCGGACAGCGGCTGATGATGCTCGCCGGGGGTCGGCCACGTGGCGCAGTTGGA
>JAEVHO010000795.1 GCA_016802835.1 Micromonospora sp. ATA32
CGCTCGTGCCGTTCTTGAGGTCGGTCCAACAGGTCGGAGGTGGGCACGAACATCGTGTAACTGGGGGGCGCCGCCGTAGTCGGCGCGCCAGCCGATGGTACGCCGGGGGCGAACAGGACCCAGCCGCCGTCGGCGAGCTGCTGTCCGCGCGGGCTGTCGAGGCGACCTCTTCGACCGTGATCGGGATGTCCCGGACCGATGTCGGCGAGGACAAGTCTTGGCGTGGTCGCAGAAGCCGCAGTCGGGTTGGGTGAGCAGTGTGATCACGGTCATCGCCCCGGCTCCGCTCGTGCCGTTCTTGAGGTCGGTCCAACAGGTCGGAGGTGGGCACGAACATCGTGTAACTGGGGGGCGCCGCCGTAGTCGGCGCGCCAGCCGATGGTGCCGTCGGGGCGCACAAGGATGAAGCTGTGCCCGTCGCGGGAGGTGCCCATCATGCCGTACTCGTTGGCGTGGTAGGTCTTCGACACGGCGAGGTCGGGGTCGGACAGCACCGGGGTGGACAGGTTCAGATCTGCGGTGCGCTGGCTGATGAGGTCCACGGGGTCGGTGGTGATGGAGACGACCTGATCGATGCCGACGGCCTTCACGTCGGCCGCGTGGGTTTCCAGGTCGGTGATCTGATCCCAGCACGGCTGGCACATCAGCCCTTCCTGGAAGTACAGCAGCACCGTCTTGCCCCGCAGCGATTCCAGGCTCACCTGACCACCGGTCGACGACGCCAGGGTGAAAGCGGGGGCCTGACCGCCGGCAGGCTGCCCGACCGCGTACGGGTGCTTCCCGCTCGTGGCACCGCTCGCGTGGGCTGCGGGTGTGCTCGCGTTGTGGAAGACCGCGTAGAGCGCGGTGGTCACGGCGAGCACCGCTGCCGCGGCGGCCAGCGTGGTGAAGAGTCTGCGCCGTTGGCGGGTTCCGGCGTTGCGGCGGTTGCGGTCAGGCATCGGTGCGGCCTTTCTGGTGGACGGCGGAGGCGGTGACGGTCGCCGGTTGGGCGGGCATGGGGTCGGTGTCGGCGCGGTGACGTGGTCGGCGCCGCCACGCGAGCAGCGCTGCGCCGATGGCGGCTGCGACCAAGAGCGCCAGCCGGGCAGCCACCCGAGCCGGTCGCCGACGACGGCGGACCAGTGCTGCAGGTCGGCGGCGAATCTCAGCCGCCACCCTTCGGTGGGCATGTCCGGGCCGATCGCGGCGAGGACCATCGTGAGCGCGCCGATGACGATCAGGAGCAGGCCGGACAGCAGCCCGCCGAGGGGGACGTGGCGGGTGCGTTCCCGGCCAGATCGGGACTCGGCGGCCCTGCAGGCTGCGGGCGGCGCGTTTGCCGAACCGGTCGAACCCGAGCGCCATAACCAGCGCGGGGCGACCATGCCGGTGACGTAGGCGAGGCTGACGGTCAGCGCTGCGGTGAAGGAGCCGCTGGCCCCGGCGAGGATGGTGACGCCGATCAGCACGGTGC
>JAEVHO010000796.1 GCA_016802835.1 Micromonospora sp. ATA32
ACTGCGCCCCCGCATCGGCCGCCACCGAGTACGAGCCGTACGCCGGCCGGGGCATGGTCTGGGGTGAGGTGCACGACGAGAACGCGTGGTCGCTCGGCGGGGTGGCCGGCCACGCCGGCGT
This sequence comes from Micromonospora sp. ATA32, assembly GCA_016802835.1. Taxonomy (GTDB): domain Bacteria; phylum Actinomycetota; class Actinomycetes; order Mycobacteriales; family Micromonosporaceae; genus Micromonospora. The sequence continues at coordinate 122 of JAEVHO010000796.1, forward strand.
CTTCTCGACCGCCGCGGACCTCGCCATCCTGTCCCCAGATGCTGCTCAACGGCGGCGAGTATCGCGGCGTGCGGATCCTGCGCGAAGACACGGTCCGCGCGACGCTGGTCAACTACAACGCGTACCTGGAGTCCGCCAACCCGGAGAGCCGCCGCGGGTTGGGCTTCGGAGCCTCAACAAGCACTGGTACATGATGGGTCTCTCCTCCCCGGTCACGTTCGGGCACACCGGCCTTCACCGGCACGACGATCGTCATCGACCAGCTGTCGCACTCGTTCGTCATCCTGCTCAGCAACCGCGTACATCCGGCCCGCGAGTGGGGCGGCAACAACCCCGGCCCGGCGCGCGGTCGCCCGTGACCTCGCCAACGCGATACCGGTGCGTCCCCACTCGGACAGCGCCTGGCGGGCGACCAACGGGACTCGGCCACGGTCACGCTCACCGCGCCGCTGCGTCGGCCGGCGATGAACGGCCGGGCGGACTTCATGCTCTGGTACGACACCGAACCCGGCTACGACCGGGCCCGCTTCGACATCTCCACCGACGGCGGGGCCACCTGGTCGCCGGGCCGCATGATCCTGCGCGCCGCGACCGAGAGTGGAGTGCCGACGGCATGGTCACCGGCTACGGCGGCCGCGAGTGGTGGACGGTCTCGGTCGACCTGCCCGCGGGTGCGACCCACCTACGTTGGAGCAGCAGCGCCGACGTCACCTCGCAGGGCCGCGGCGTGTACGTCGACAAGATTCACGCAATGGACCAGGACGGCATGCTGTTCAGCGGCGAGGGCGCCGATGCCGGCCGGGTCGTGGCCAGCGGCTGGTCGGTGTCCCACACCTGACCGGCCGGCCAGCGCGCCAACGACACTGATGCGCGGGCCTGGACCGGGCCCGCGCATCAGGAGTAGCTCAGGCCGTCGCCGTACCGGAAGATCGGGCGACGGTGTCGAACGGGACGTCCTGCCGGCTGGCGTCGACCGCCGCCATCGAGCGCGGCAGGTCGAACGGCAGCCTCCCGCGAGGTGCAACGCGCCCGGTCAGCACGTCCATCAATGCCTCGTCGCTGACGCCGAACGTGGCAACCAGCGTGTCGGCGTGCGCGGCGAGTTCCGGGATCACGGCCGGGCGGTCCAGGTTTCCCCGCGCTGTTCCGCCAAATACCCCCTGGAGGCCTTTCCGCGCAAGGCCAACTCGATCGGGATTGCGTACAAGACCGAACCCGCAGGGGCGTTGGGGTTCAAGTCGCCCACCGACACAGCATCACCATGAAGCTGCGACCTCGGTGTTGGGTAATGGTGTGTCTCCGGATCGACACGAACCGATGCCCAAGGCGGATTG
>JAEVHO010000797.1 GCA_016802835.1 Micromonospora sp. ATA32
TGGGAAACAAGCCGCGCCGCCACATCCGAGGCACCGTCAACGGCATGGGCGTGAGAGGGGCTGTCGAACCACACGGTGACGCCTTCGGCTTCACCCTCGGCCCGGCCTGGCTACGCTGCTGCGGTCTCGCCGCGGGCTGGCCGCCACCGTCCTCGACCAAGACCAGGCCATCACGCTGGGCCGCGACATCTTCGAACCGCTGCTCGCCTGACCTGACACCACCGGCCCGCCCGCTGCCGAACCGAAACATAAAGGTGCCTCCATGGACGGCTCCGCGAAGAGTCAACAGTTCACCGCCACTGTCGCCGCAGCCACTCGAGGCCGGGTCCTGATCCCAGTCCCCTTCAACCCGGACACCGTCTGGGAAACAAGCCGCGCCGCCACATCCGAGGCACCGTCAACGGCATGGGCGTGAGAGGGGCTGTCGAACCACACGGTGACGCCTTCGGCTTCACCCTCGCCCGGCCTGGCTACGCTGCTGCGGTCTCGCCGCGGGCGACACCGTCACCGTGATCATCGAGCCGGAAGGCCCTCAACGCCAGGACCTGGCCGAAGACGTGGCCGCCGCGCTGGAAGCCCACCCGCAGGCCGCCGCATTCTTCGACTCCCTGGCCCAGTTCTACCGGCGGGCCTACCTGCGCTGGATCGACGCCACCAAACGTCAACCCGACCAACGCCCCCCGACGGATCGCCGAGATGATCCAACTCCTGGAGGCCGGGCAGAAGGAACGGCCGCGCCCGTAACGTGAAAGTTCGAGCCGCGCATCGGCGGAAACTGCGACAAACGCGAGGGGCGGGCCACGGCCTCGCCGTGACGCGCCCCGGTTGGCCCGCTCAGCGGACTAGCCTCCGCGCCGGAAACAACATAATCCGACGCCCGCTTATGCACTTTGTGCAGTTCCGTTGGCTACTTCCTGCGCTCGCTGGTCCGCTGCGTGGACTAGCTCGGCGGCCGAGGACGTGATCACCCGGCCTTCCGCTCGACCCGCATTCTGGGGCCGACGATGTCGCCGCCGGCCGCGCGCACCGCCGCGATCCGCTCTGGCCCGGCCCCCGGCCGGTCCAGTCCGCCCGGCCCGCAGTCGTGGCCGGCCGCGTCGGCTGCGCCCGGCACCATAGGCGCTTCCGCCCGGTGGTTAGGCACTCGGCCACGTCGCAGTCGTCGGCGTGCTCTTCGCCGATCGCCCACCAGGCAGGCCGGGGCAGGTCCCGCGCAGCAGCTCCTCGTCCACCAGGTCCTCCGTGCTGTCGATCGGGCCAGCGCCGGAGGCGCGCACCCGCTCGGTACGCGCCTTCGGCCGACCCACAGGGGTAAGGCTCACTCGTCGCCCTTCGCCTCGGGCTCGCCCGCGTCAAGGTCGGCCTCCGGGCACGGGTCCGGCTCGGCGTCCCCGTCGGCATCGTCGTCCGGCTCGGCCGCCGGCTCGACGTCGTGCTCCGGCAGATTGCGCCTC
>JAEVHO010000798.1 GCA_016802835.1 Micromonospora sp. ATA32
GCCGAGACCGGCAGCAGGTACGCCTCCGCGTCCGGGCCGTCACCGGTTCGGCCGGGGGGCGGCTGCTCCACCACCCACGTGCGCTTGGGTGCCGCCGAGCCCCGAACGAGCTGACCCCGGCCACCCGGCGCGGGCCCTCCGGCCAGTCCCGCGCCTTGCTCGGCACGTGGAACGGGCCGCCGGCCAGGTCGATCTCCGGGTGCGGGCGGGTGAAGTGCAGGTTCGGCGGGATCACCCCGTGCTGCACGGCGAGCACCGTCTTGATCAGCCCGGCGATGCCGGCGGCGGCGTCGAGGTGACCGATGTTGGTCTTCACCGAGCCGAGCGCGCAGGACTCGGCGGGCGCGGCACCGGAGTACACCTCGTGCAGCGCGGCGACCTCGATGGCGTCGCCGAGCGGCGTACCGCTGCCGTGGGCCTCGATGAGGCGGACCTCGCCGGGAGCGACCTCGGCGGCAGCGAGGGCGCCGGCGACGGCCGCGGCCTGCCCGGCGGGGCCGGGCACGGCGAAGCCGGCCCGGTCCGGGCCGTCGTTGGTGACCCGCCCAACCGGGCAGGATGGCATAGATCCGGTCCCCGTCGGCCTGCGCGTCGGCGAGCCGGCGCAGCGCGACCACGCCGACGCCGGAGCCGAAGCCCGCCCCGCTGGCCGCCACGTCGAAGGCCCGGCAGCGACGTCCGGGGAGGCGAGCCCGCCCGGCGTGTGCCGGTAGCGCGGCCAGGTCACGTTGACCCCGCCGGCCAGGGCGATGTCGCACTGGTAGTCGGCGAGGCTCTGCGCGGCGACGCAGACCGCCACCAGGGAGCTGGAGCAGGCGCTCTGCACCGCGACGGCGGGCCCGGTCAGCCCCAGCCGGTACGCGACCTGGCCGGGCAGGTGGTCGGCGAACTGCCGGCCGACCAGCCGGGCCTCCCAGTCGTCCGGGTCCACGTCGCCGACCACGGCCGGGTTGTCCATCAGGTGGAACAGGAAGTACCGGTTGGCGGAGGTGGCCGGGTAGACCCCGATCAGCCCCGGGAACCGGGTCGGGTCGTGGCCGGCGTCCTCGAGGGCCTCCCAGGCGGTCTCCAGGAAGAGCCGGTGCTGCGGGTCGGTGCGGGCGGCCTCCTGCGCGGAGAAGGAGAAGAACTCGGCGTCGAAGTCCTCGACGCCGTCGAGCCGTCCGGCGGCCCGCACGTGTCGGGGATCGGCGCGCAGCCGGGGCCCGATGCCCAGCGCGACCAGCTCCTCCTCCGAGTGGTCGTGGATCGAGTCCACGCCGGCGCAGAGGTTCCACCAGAAGGTGGCGACGTCCGGCGCGCCGGGGAACCGGCCGGCGAGACCGACCACGGCGATCTCGTCGCCGGTGTGCTCGCCGGCGCAGAGGTTCCACCAGAAGGTGGCGACGTCCGGCGCGCCGGGGAACCGGCCGGCGAGACCGACCACGGCGATCTCGTCGCCGGTGTGCTCGC
>JAEVHO010000799.1 GCA_016802835.1 Micromonospora sp. ATA32
GACGGTGATGCGCACCCGAAACGGATCTGCCATACCGGCGAGCCTAACCAGCCCGCCCGGACGAACGGGGCCGCGCCGCCCATTGATCATCTGATAGGTCCCGCCACCGTGCGAAACCTAGCGGGACTTGTGGAGAGCCCGGTGCTCAGTAATGTGGCACGCCGGGTTCGGAGGGCGGGTCAGGGAAACGGGCCGGTCGAAATACCGGTACCGCGTCCTGGCCCGACCCTACCCGGCACGGTCCACGACGTCCTCGGATGTCGTGGTAAGCCGACCGCAAGGAGAGCCCAACTCCGTGGCGGGAACAGGACGCCCAAGAAGCGAACGCCGGCAGGCTGAAAGGCAACGGGAAAGCGGGAACGTTTAGACCGGTCCTCCTACCGGTCGTTGTCGTATAACCGGCCGGATACCGGACCTTGTGCCCGGCTGCGAAAGCAGGCTGACGTGTGGCGGGTGAGCCTTTGACGACGACGCACCGTAACCACCTGAACCGAAGGACAAGTTAGACGCGATGGCGGCTTTAGCTTTCGATGTTGCGATGGCGGCCCTCAGAGTGAACGGACCTGAGGACGTATCTCCACAGTGGGACACCGTCGCCTGGCGGCGGCCACGAGGAGAACGTACGGCGGCTACGGGGCAGGATCTTCAAGGCGACGAAGGACGGCGACTGGCCCACGGTCAGGAACCTGCAGAAGTCACCCCTGCACACCTGAAATCGCCCAAGCGGCTGACACGAAAAACAACCTGAAGCCGCAGGTCGCAGCTTGATCGATTACGGGTCTACGCGGCGGTCGGGATGGGGTCGAAGCGCACGGTCATACCCAACGCGTTGGCCTCGCGGACCATGCGCCGCATCGCCCGCTCGGGATCGCGTTTGGCGAAGTAGTCCGCGCCCAGATCCTTGTGTTTGACCTTGTCGTGCAGGACGTGCCAGATCGCTACGGCCAGTTTGTGCATGACCGCGACCATGGCACGTTGCCGGCCACGTCGGACAGCCAGGCGCCGGTAGTAGACCCCGTAGTAGGAGTCCTTCTGCTTGATCGCGGCCATGGCGGCGACCCCGAGGACCCGTTTGAGGTTGCCGTTACCGTCCCGGGTGTGTCCGGACTTCGCGACCCCGGCGGACTCGTTCATCCCCGGGCAGACCCCGATCCACGAGGCCAGGTTCGCGGCGCTGGCGAACGGGGCCATGTCACCGCCGGTCTCCGCGATGATGATCGTCGGCGGCGCGGCGGCCGATCCCGGGGATCGTGTCCAGGTTCTCGATGTCCTGGTCGTGGTCGCCCATGAGCTTGACGATCCGGGTCGTCCAACGCGGCGACCACGGTGTCGAGGTGATCGATCTGGTCCAGGCACGTTGCCGGCCACGTCGGACAGCCAGGCGCCGGTAGTAGACCCCGTAGTAGGAGTCCTTCTGCTTGATCGCGGCCATGGCGGCGACCCCGAGGAC
>JAEVHO010000800.1 GCA_016802835.1 Micromonospora sp. ATA32
GTTGACCAGGGTATTTCATCGGCAGGTGGGTTCGATCGGGCGGTCGTCGAGGACGTGTGCCTCGATGAGGACGCCGACGGTGAGGTCCTCGTCGTTGCGGCCGGCCACGTAAGGGCGCCATGCGCCGGTGCGGGCGCTGCTCGGATGAGGGGCACAAGCGCTCTGGGCGCGGTCGGCGTCAGCGTGATCAGTCGGCGGAGGGCGGGACGCGGAACGAAGCGGGATTGACGGGACGGCTCTGCTTCGGCAGGCCGGCGACGACGAGGAGGTACGACTCGGTCACGAGATTGTCGACAAGCGCGGGCTCGACGTCCGCACCCGCCCGCACCGTGATCCAGTGCTTCTTGTTCATGTGGTAGCCGGGCGAGATGCTCGCGTGAGCTGCGCGGAGCGCCTCCGCGTCGGATGGATCCGCTTTCAGGATCACGACGGGCTCGCCGGGCATGGACGTCTGCAGCATGAACACCTTGCCGCCGACTTTCCATACCTCCCAGTCGCCGGTGAACTGGTGTGTGTGCTCGGAGCCGGGAAGCTCGGCGGCGCGGGCCGCGGCTCGATCCTGCACTGCCTTATCAATCTGCATCTTGACCTCCTCGAAGTCCTTAGGGGGTCGATTGCCCGGCGTCCGTCGAGGAGGTGCGGACGCCGGGCAACCGAGTCGAAGTGAACGGAGCCGGCACCGCGGTCCGATGTCCGCCCCGTCCGTCACATGTGCGTGAAGATCTTCTCCGCGTCGAACCGCGAGACCGGCTGGCGGGAGACCCGAGCCTCGTCGGGGTAGCCGAGCACCAGAAGCAGCGTCGTCGTGTAGTCGGTGTCGGTCAGATCGAAGGCCGCGTCCACGGTCGTGCGGTCGAAGCCCTCCATCGGCGTCGCGTCCACCCCGAGGGATGCGGCGGCCATCATCGTGGCGCCGACGACGAGGTAGGTGTTCTTCTCAAGCCAGTGGAGCACGTCCCCGCCATAGTTCTCCGTCTGGATCTCCACGAAGTTGGAGGCGCCCGCCTCCCATCCCTTCTGGATCTCCGGGTCGGCGAAGCGCCCGTCGGCGCGCTCCTTCTCGAAGATCTCCTGCAGGTGCGTGTCGGGATGTCCTTGCGCGTCGTGAAGATGATGGCGTGCGACGCGTTGCGCACCTTCTCCGCGTTGTCCGCGAAGCGCCGACCAGTGCGTCCGCGAGCTTGTCCTTGCCATCCTGCGTCTCCAGCACGTGGAAACGGTTCGGCTGGATGTTGATCGTCGTCGGCGAGGTGCGCAGGTAACGCAGCAGCTGCTGGAAGTCTCCTCCGGGATCCTCTTGCGTCGGGTCGGAAGTAGCGGGTGAGGTGGTTTCGTGATCAGCTTCCACGAAGTTGGAGGCGCCCGCCTCCCATCCCTTCTGGATCTCCGGGTCGGCGAAGCGCCCGTCGGCGCGCTCCTTCTCGAAGATCTCCTGCAGGTGC
>JAEVHO010000801.1 GCA_016802835.1 Micromonospora sp. ATA32
TCGGACAGCGGTGCGGGCACGGCGCACGTCCCCCGAGCCCCGCACCGGCCTGGACGCCGCCGCCGAACACCGGCCCCTGGGGCACTTCCGCCGCCCCCGCCCCCGGTCTCCGGCCCGGCCTTCCCTGGCGCCCACGCAGCCCGGTCCGGTCTTCCCGACGGCGCAGCCGCCCGGGTCGGTGTTCCCGGGTGTCGTCGCCGGGCAGCCGGCCTACGGCCCCGGTCACCCCGGGGTCGGTTACCCGCCCGTCGGCCATCCCGGCCCGATGCCGGTCGGAGTGGCGCCGCCGTCCCGGGGCCGGTGGCTCGCCGTCACCGCGATGGTGCTGGCCGCCGTGCTGGCCGTGGTGACCGGCCTCCAGGCGTACCAGATCCACCAGCTCTCCGACCGGATCGCCGGCACCGACGGTCGGCTCGCGGCGGCGCAGGGCGGCGACATGGCCCGGTTCGACGGCCTGGAGAAGCGCGCGGAGGTGCTGGAGAAGCAGGCCGGCGCCGCCTTCAACCCAGAGGCGATCGCGGGCGCCGTGCTGCCCAGCGTCTTCCGGGTGCGCGCCGGCCAGTTCACCGGCACCGCGTTCGTGGTCGGCAAGCCGGCCGGCGGCGGAGGGGCCAACCTGTTCACCAACTTCCACGTCGTCGAGTCGGTCTGGGCGGCCGGCGGCCGGCAGGTCTTCCTGGAGCGGACCGCCCAGCGCTTCCCGGCCACCATCGTCAAGGTCGACAAGGCCAAGGACATCGCCCAACTCACGACCACCGGCACCTTCAAGGGCCTGTCGACCGCCGCCACCCCGGTCAAGTCCGGGCAGCAGATCGTCGTGGTCGGCGCGCCCCTCGGGCTGGAAGACAGCGTCACCACCGGCGTGGTGAGCGCCTTCCGCAAGGCGGAGGACGGCTCTGGGCCCATGATCCAGTTCGACGCCCCGATCAACCCCGGCAACTCCGGCGGGCCGGTGATCAACGGGGCCAAGGAGGTCGTCGGCATCGCCACGGCCAAGGCCCGGGACGCCGAGGGGATCGGGCTCGCCGTGCCGATCAAGACCGCCTGCGACGGCTTCAAGATCTGCTGACCCGCCGGACCGGTCAGCCTTCCCACTGATACTCCGCATCGCCAGCCCCGCGTCGGCACCCCTCGCCGACCCGGGTCGGCCATCGACCCGTACAACCCGGTCCCCGCGCGGACAGCCGCGTGGGACCAGTGACCTGGAGGAAAGAAGAGATGTCTCAGCCACCGACCGGGCCGGCGGGCTTCCCGCCGGCGTACCCTCCGCAGCCGCCGATCGAGCCCGATCAGCGGCCGCCGGGCGCGCCGTCTCGGCACCCCGTACGGCGCTGGCCAGCCCACGCCCCCCGGTCCCCCGCAGTACGGCCCGGGCCAGCCCGGCCGGTGCCGGGGTGCCCCAGTCCGCGCGCCGACCAACCCCGGG
>JAEVHO010000802.1 GCA_016802835.1 Micromonospora sp. ATA32
CCTGGCTCAGGACATGGTCGAGGCCGGTGACGCGGACGCCGTCGTCGCCGCGGCGGCCGACACCATGACCACCTCGATGCTGGCGATGATCGGGCGGGTCCGGCCGTACGCGCCGCGCGCCGCACGTCACCCACGTGCTCACCCTGGCGAACGCGTGCAGCGCCGGCGGCCACGCGCTGGCCCTGGCTCAGGACATGGTCGAGGCCGGTGACGCGGACGCCGTCGTCGCCGCGGCGGCCGACACCATGACCACCTCGATGCTGGCGATGATCGGGCGGGTGGCCGACAAGCCCACCGACCGGGTGCGCCCGTTCGACGTGGCGCGCACCGGCGTCCTGCTCGGGGAGGGGGCGGGCGCGGCGCTGGTGGTCGGCGACGACTGGGACGGGCCCGTCGTCGGGCGGCTGCTCGGCACGGGCCTGTCGTGCGACGCCAGCCACGAGACCGCCCCGGATCCGGACGGCATCGCCCGGGCGATGGCGGACGCCTACGAGCGCACCGGCCGTGACCCGGGCGAGGTCGACCTGGTGCTCGCGCACGGCACCGGCACGGCACTCAACGACCCGGCCGAATCGGCGACGCTGCGCCGGTTCCTGCCCCCGGGCGGGCCGCTGATCACCGCCGTCAAGGGCGCACTGGGGCACATGTCCGGTGCGGCCGCCCTGGCCAGCCTGGACGTGGCCCTTCGCAGCCTGGAGACGGGCATGGTCCCGGCGATCGCCGGTCTCCGTACGCCGCTGCCGGAGGGCGAGGGGCTGCGCTTCGTGCGCGGTGCTCCGGTGTCCACGTCGCTGGCTCTGGCCCAGGTGAATGCCTTCGGGTTCGGCGGTGTGAACGCGGTGACGTTGGTGGCGTCGCGATGAGCCGGTCGGTGGCGGTGACCGGGTGGGCGGTGCACCTGGACGTCGCGCAGGCGCCCGCGATGCTCGGACGAAAGGGCCTGCTCTACAAGGAACCGGCCACCCGGCTCGCGCTGTGCGCGGTGCACCGGGCTCTCGGGTTGCCCGACGGCGTGCGCCCCAGCACCGGCCTGGATCCGGACACCGCCGTCGTGGCCAGCAGCAACCTCGGCAACATCGCCACGGTGGCCGGGGTGACGCGCACCGTGGCTTGCGAGGGTGGCCGGGGGGTCAGCCCGATGGCCGCGCCGAACGCCTCCAGCAACGTCGTGGCCGGCACCGTGGCGCTGTGGTTTCGCTTCGGTGGACCGAACCTGATGCTCTGCAACGGCGAGACGTCCGGCCTGGACGCCGTCGCGGCCGGCGCCCTGCTGATCCGCTCCGGTCGGGCCGGCCGGGTCGTCGTGGTCGGCACCGAACCGGCTGACGCGGACGCCGTGGCGGTCTACCCCGCAATCCGCGCCGGCGCGGCCTGCGTGGTCCTCGAACCGGCCGCCAGGGCGGCGGGCCGCTGCTGGCGATGACCG
>JAEVHO010000803.1 GCA_016802835.1 Micromonospora sp. ATA32
GGCTTGTCGGCATCCTCCACGGATGCCTCAAAACCGGCACACCCTACGACGAGGCGACCGCCTGGTCGCACCACCTCACCGAGGCTGCTGCTTGACATTTAAGCTCCTGGGATGTCTTGCGCGAGCGGAACCGAGGCGGTGCCACCTTGCGGCCCTTGCGCTTGCCCGAGATCGAGGCGAAGAAGTTGCGGTACGCCACGTTCAGATCCGCGAGGGCCTGCTGCAACACGACCGACGAGACCTCGCCCAGCCACGCCCGGTCCGGGGTGAGCTTCGCCGCGGTGACCCGCTTCGACAGCTCGGCGTCGGACAGGTACGGCAGACCCTCGGCTCGGGCTTCCTGCCGTGCGCGCAGACCGTCGTTGAACACCACCCGGGCGCACCCGAACGCCCGAGCCAGGGCTTGCTGCTGCCTCGGCGTCGGGTAGACGCGGTAGTTGTAACGCAGCTGCACCCATCCACCGTACCATTGGTTTATGGCTGAACTCGACAGCATCCGCACCGGCAGGCACTGCGTGTTCGCTCTCCACGCCCACTTGGTCTTCGTGACGAAGTTCCGGCACAAAATGTTCGGCGACCACCACCTCACCCGAATGGAACAGATCATGCGGACGGTGTGCGCCGACTTCGAGACCAAGCTGGCCGAGTTCAACGGCGAGCACAACCACGTCCACCTGCTCGTCAACTTCCCACCCAAGGTGGCCCTGTCCAAGCTGGTCAACCCCCTCAAGGGCGTATCCAGCCGGCGGATGCGCCAAGAGTTCCCCGACCTACGGCGGCACTACTACCGGGCCAACCGACTGTGGTCGGGCTCGTACTTCGCCGGCTCCGTCGGCGGCGCACCGCTGACTGCCGTGCGTCAGTACATCGAACAGCAGAACCACCCGGTCCAAGGCACTGCTCGGGCCTTGGCGGCCCTCCCAGCGCGGGCCTTCACCCCCGCCCTGAAGGGCGGAGCACTGGCCCGCATCCCGGTAGCTGAGCTGTCCCGGCTCCACGGTGGCCAGCACGCCCAGCGTGTGACCGGACCGGCCACCGGCGACCATGAACGGCACCGTCCCGGATGACGGGTCCGTCCAGGTCAGGGTGATGGTCGACGAGTCGTCGCGGAGCCGGAGGTTCCCCGGTGGCGCTCCGGTCGCGCTCGCGCCGGCCTTCGGCAGCGCCGGCGTCGCCGCCGGGCCGCGGTTGAACACCAGCACCGCCGCACCCACCACCGCCGTGAGGACCACTACCGCGACGACCGCCGCGAGGACGATCATCGTCCGGCGCCGGCCCGACCCCGGTTCCGGTGCCATCGGGTACGGGTACGCCAGCGCGATCACCCCCGGCGCGCGCCGTCCTGACTACGCCGCCACTGGTCGCCTCTCCTGGATGCGGGGCGCACGACCGTGCCGCAGCCGCATCGCGCCCAAGCCGGCCG
>JAEVHO010000804.1 GCA_016802835.1 Micromonospora sp. ATA32
GACCGACCCGCGCTACCTGCGGGACAGCCGATTGACCGTCGCGCTGAGCCGGACCGACGACGGGTCGGGCGCCACCGCCACTATGCCCGGGTACGCGCTACGACGGCGCCTACTTCGAGGTCGTGGTGGACGACGGCAGCGCGCTGCCGATCATCACCGGCGCGGACCCGGCCGACACCGCCGCCGCCACCGCCGTGCTGCGGGCCGGCGGGGCGGTGGTGACCGACCCGCGCTACCTGCGGGACAGCCGATTGACCGTCGCGCTGAGCCGGACCGACGACGGGTCGGGCGCCACCGCCACTATGCCCGGGTACGCGCTGCGGACCGACCTCGCCGTCGACCACCTGGTGCTGTCCCGGGCGGCGGCCGACCGACTCGGTCTGGTCACCGTCCACAGCGGCTGGGCCATCGCCGGCCGGGGCGTACCGGACCAGCGGCAACAGGACCGGTTCGTCGCCGACCTGCGGGCGCTCGGCTGGTGGCAGGTCTCGGTGGAGCGCGGCCGGTCCGGCACGGACGAGAAGCCGTACCTGCTCCTGCTGGCGATCGCCTCCGGGCTGATCACGGTGGGCGCGGCCGGCATCGCCACCGGACTCGCCGCTGCCGAGGGTCGCGCCGACCTGTCCACCCTGGCGGCGGTCGGCGCCAGCCCGCGGGTACGCCGGGTGCTCTCGCTCTGTCAGGCCGGGGTGATCGCGGTGCTCGGTTCGGTGCTCGGCATCGTGGCCGGCCTCGGCTCGGCGGTGATCATCCTGGCCTCGGTCAACCGCCGGTACGCCATCTCCTGGCCGATCCAGGACCCGTACCCGGTCGTGGTGCCCTGGCTGACCCTCGGTGTGCTGGTGGTGGTGCCGCTGGTGGCGATGCTCGGCGCGGGCCTGTTCACCCGCTCCCGACTCGCCGTCGAGCGTCGGCTGGACTGACCCGGGGGCGGGTGGTCGCCCTCGGGCTCATCCCGTCCCTGGTCATCACCACCGTCGGCCGCCGGTCCGGCCAGCCGCGCAGCAACCCCCTGCTGTACGTGCCGGACGGCGACGCGTACGTGGTGATCGGATCGAACTGGGGCCAGGCCCACCAGCCGGGCTGGGCGATGAACCTGCTGTCCCAGCTGGTCGCCGAGGTGGACGTGAAGGGGCGCCGGATCCCGGTCCGCGCCGAGGTGGCCACCGGCGCCGAGCGGGAGCGGCTCTGGCAGCTGCTGGTCACCGAGTGGCCGGCGTACCGGACGTACGTGCAGCGGGCCGGCGGCCGGGAGATCCGCATCTTCCGGCTGGTACCCGTCGGGCGCGGCGACGCCGGGGCCGGCGCCGGGGAGTGACTAGGGTGATGCCGTGAGTCAGCTCCGCAGCGGCGAGGTGGAGGTGGTCGGCGTGAGGTGCGGACGGTGCGGTGCGGCCGGGGTGGCGTCGACGGCGGGGC
>JAEVHO010000805.1 GCA_016802835.1 Micromonospora sp. ATA32
CCCGGGTGACTGGGCTGCTCGGGGCGCTGTGCCGGCCGTACCCCTGGCGCCGGCCTGACCGGGCTGGCTGCTGGCCGCCGTCGCCGCGCGGCGCCGCGACCGGCGAGGACCGGGCCCGACGGGCGGGCATCGCCCTCGGCGCGCCGGCGCGGCCGGTGCGCTGCTGGTCGCGGTCGCCCTGCTGGTCACCCTGGACCGGCCGACCGAGACCTCGACCACCTGGGTCGACTTCGGCGGGCCGGCGGTGACCCTCGGCGTCCGGCTGGACGGCGCCGCCGCGCTGGTCGCGGTCGCGGTCGCTGCGGTCGCGCTGGCAGTGCAGGTCTACTCGGTCACCTACCTGAAGCGCGGCCCGCACGACGACATCGAGGTCGACCACCGCTACCCGCCGTACGCGGCGCAGATCAGCCTCTTCACCGCCGCGATGCTGCTGGTCGTGGTCGCCGGTGACCTGGTCATGCTGCTGGTCGGCTGGGAGGTGATGGGCATCTGCTCCTACCTGCTGATCGCCCACGACCGCCGGCTGCCCGAGGCGCCGGCCGCCGCGATGAAGGCGTTCCTGGTCACCCGGGTGGGTGACGTGGGCTTCCTGCTCGGCATCGCGCTGCTCGGCGTCTCGGCGGGCAGCTTCCGGATCGCCGACGTGCTCGCCCACGACCACTCCACCGGCGTTCTCACCGCCGCCTGCCTGCTGCTGCTCGCCGGGGTGGCCGGCAAGAGCGCCCAGTTCCCGCTGCACACCTGGCTGCCGGACGCGATGGCCGGCCCGACGCCGATCTCCGCGCTGATCCACGCCGCCACCATGGTCGCCGCCGGCGTGTACGCGGTCACCCGGCTCTACCCGCTCTTCGCCGCCGCGCCCACGGCGTTGGCGGTGCTCGGGGTGATGGCCTCGATCACGCTGCTGCTCGGCGCGTTCGCCGCCACCGCCCAGGACGACATCAAGCGGGTGCTGGCCTGGTCGACGGTCTCCCAGATCGGCTACATGACCGGTGCGCTGGCGATCGGCTCGCCCTCGGCGGCGGTGTTCCACCTGCTCACCCATGCCGCGTTCAAGGCGCTGCTCTTCCTCGCCGCCGGCGCGGTCATCCACGCGGTGGGCAGCACGCTGATGTCCCGGATGGGCGGGCTGCGGCGCGGGATGCCGGTCACCTTCTGGTGCACGCTGATCGGTCTCGGCGCGCTGGCCGGGGTGCCGCCGCTGTCCGGCTTCTGGAGCAAGGACGGCGTGCTCGCCGCCGCCGAGGCCGCCGCGCTGGACGGCGCCGGACCCGCGCCGGCCTGGGTCGGCTGGCTGGTCTGGCTCGCCGGCCTGCTCGGCGTCGCCGTCACCGCCTGGTACGCCGCCCGGCTGCTGCTGCGCACCTTCTTCGGCGCGTCCCGCGTCCCGCTGGCCCACCCGCACGACCCGCCGGC
>JAEVHO010000806.1 GCA_016802835.1 Micromonospora sp. ATA32
TCTCCCGCAGCGCGCGCCCAGCCCGATCAGGTTCCGGCTGGCGCGCACCGTCGCCGGCAGCGGATCCTCCGGCGGGGTGAAGGTGTCCAGCACCACCCGGTAGAGATCCTCCTTGCTGGTCGGACGGTGGATCTCCCGCAGCGCGCGCCCAGCCCGATCAGGTTCCGGCTGGCGCGCACCGTCGCCGGCAGCGGATCCTCCGGCGGGGTGAAGGTGTCCAGCACCACCCGTACGCAGCGGGCGATCACCCAGGTCGGCACGGCCGCCGCCGCCGGGTAGACCGGGATCAGCGCCCCGGCGAACTCCTCGATCTCCTCGCTGGCCGCGGCCTCGCCGTCGGTCGCGTCGCCGAGCAGCACGTACTCCGGGCCGTTGAGCTGGCGCTTGCCCCGGAACTCGGTGACCTTGCCGGCGAACAGCCCCCACCGGCCCGGACGCAGCTCCCGTTCCCGCCATGCCTGGTTGCCGAAGAAGGTGAGGGTCAGCATCCCGCCGGAGCCGTCCCCGACGGTCACCTCCAGCAGGTTGCCCCGGCGCTGGCGCATCGGCCGGACCGCGGTGCGCTGCACCTGGGCCAGCACGGTCACCTGCTCGCCGACGTCGAGCGCCCGGATGTCGGTGTGTTCGCCGCGCTCGTCGTAGCGGCGGGGGAAGTGGTAGATCAGGTCGCCGGCGGTGTGCAGATCGAGGTGGCTGGCCAGGGCCTTCGCCGTCTTCTCCCCGACCAGCTTCTTCAGCGGCGTGTCCACCGTGGACGCCTCGGCCGTCATTCCACCCCCACCAGCAACGGATAGCGCGGTTGACCGCCCGGGTACGCCTGCACCTCGACGAACGGCCACCGCCGCCCGACGTGCTCGCGGACGGCGTCGGCCAGCCCGTCCGGGGCGTCCGCCCCGCAGAGCAGGGTGACCAGCTCACCGCCGCCGCCGAGCATCCGGTCCAGCAGGGCGGCGCAGGTCTCGACCAGGTCGGCCCCGATCAGGTGCACCTCCCCCTCGACCAGCGCCAGGACGTCACCCGGCCGGCAGGGGCCGGCCACGGTGAGCGCCTCCCGGCTGGCGTAGCAGACCTCGCCGTAGCGGCAGCGCCGGCGGCCTCGGCCATCGCGATCACGTCGTCCTCGAAGCGCCGCGCCGGGTCGCGGACGGCGAGGGCGGCCAGCGCCTGCACGGGGGACCGGGTGGGCACCACGCTGACCTTGGACGCCGAGCCGGTGCGCCTCCTTCGCGGCGGCGTTCGCCACCGCCTGCGTGTTGGGGTCGTTGGGGAGCACCACCACCCGGGCCGCGGCGGTGGCGCGGATCGCGTCGAGCAGCTCGCCGGCCGACGGGTTGCCGGGCACCACGGTCGCGCCCTCGCCGGCGAAGAGGTCGGCGATGCCCGCGCCGGCGGCGA
>JAEVHO010000807.1 GCA_016802835.1 Micromonospora sp. ATA32
GCGCCAGCGCCGACAGGCGAACCAGCATGAGCGCCACGTCATGGCGGCCGGCGCATGATGGACCCATGGACGTGCAGCTGCTCGTGGTCACCGACTGCCGCGGCAAGCTGCTGATCAAGCCCAGCAAAGCGGCGATCAAGCGCGCCCGGCAACGGTTGTCCGACACGATGCGGCGCCAACGCGGCGCCAACGCCTCGGCGGTCAACCGAGGCCTCAATCCCTTCATCCGGGGATGGGCCGCCTACTACCGGACGGTGGTGTCCAGCGAAGTGTTCCAATCGCTGGACGCACACGTGTGGAGACTGGTCTACAAGTGGGCCAGCTTCACACACCCCAAGAAACCGAAGCGGTGGATCATCGACCGCTACTTCGGCCAGTTCAACCCGAACCGGCGAGACCGATGGGTGTTCGGTGACCGCGACAGCGCGCCTACACGGTCAAGTTCGCCTGGACGGCAATCGTCCGCCACCCGCTGGTCAAAGCTTGGGCATCCCCCGATGACCCCGCACTCGACCAGTACTGGGCCGACCGGCGACGCAAGAAGATCCCGCCCCTAGACAAACGTCGACTCGGGCTGCTCCACGCCCAGCACGGCCGATGCACAGTCTGCGGCGACTTCCTCCTGCACGCCGACCACGAGCCGCAATCGCCGCAGGAATGGCAACTGTGGCTGTCCGCCACCAAGAAAGCGATCGACCGCCGGTCGATCGCCCACGAGGTGCCCGGACCCGGTAGGCGCGACACCGCACCAAGCCACCGTCTCCTACACGCCCACTGCCTGCCCACGCACTACGCCCAGCAGGCAGCAGCCCGACGAAAACTCTGCACCGCCAGCGAGCCCCCGCAGCTTGCTTGAGCCGGATGCGTCGATGAGGCGCACGTCCGGTTCTGAAGGGGCCCCGGCGCAGCAATGCGCCGGGGCTACCTGACTCCGAAGCTCAGTTCAAGACGTTGAAGTACCGGCCCGACTTCCCGCAGCGCTTCGGCAGCCTGCAAGACGCCCGCACGTTTTGCAGGACGTTCATGGCCTGGTACAACGACGAGCACCGGCACTCCGGGATCGGATACCACACACCCTCAAGCGTCCACCATGGACAAGCCGGCACTGTCCGCGAGGCCCGCGCCGAGGTCCTGGCCGCGGCCTACACCCGCAACCCCGAACGGTTCGTGCGTAAACACCCCGAACCACCCGCGTTACCCGAACCCGCCTGGATCAACCAGCCACCCGCGCAGGAGACCAGCACCGAGCACCAGACTCCATCAAAAATATCCTGAAGAAGCCGCCTCAAAAATGGGTCTACTGACGTTCTCGTGGGCCTGGTTTCATGATCGTCCGGGCAGTGGTGGGCAGAGGCCGCCTCGTCGGAGGTTGGCCATGGTGATCAGCGCCGT
>JAEVHO010000808.1 GCA_016802835.1 Micromonospora sp. ATA32
GTGAAGGCTGTGTCCGGGTCGTGGCGGTGCTTTCCGTTGGCGGCGGAGACGGCAGCTTGAGCCGGATTGCGGTATCCGCAAGGTAGCGCGGGTCGGCGAACAGCCACGAACCCGATCATGCTTCACCTCGGTCAAACTCCAGCTCACCGCCTGTGCGTCGAGTTCTGGCACGGAACAGGTCCCTCCCTCCGCCGTTGAGCTGATATCAAGTGTCAAATCCAGCCGATGGCGTCCCGCATCGCGGGACAGGCGGCAGGACATTTCGGTCTATCGACCACGAATACGCAGGTCATCGTCGGGCTAGCCGGGCTCATCACCGCGGGCTGTCGATGGCTCGCCGGTGTCAGGCCGCCCCCGGCGGCACCTCGAGGCGGGTGGTGAAGGCTGTGTCCGGGTCGTGGCGGTGCTTTCCGTTGGCGGCGGAGACGGCAGCTTGAGCCGGATTGCGGTATCCGCAAGGTAGCGCGGGTCGGCGACCACCTCCAGATCGTGATCCATGTCCTGGGCAAACCGTTGACGTGGCCTCAGTCACGCTCCTATGGTGAACCAACAGTCCACTCAGTGATCCGATTCGGCGGGCCGGCCGACGGATCTCACGCCAGACGACGCTTCCGAGGGATTCGGAGAGTGCCTGCATGACCGCGACAAGAACCGCCACCATTTCGGTGCGCCGAGGCCGGATCGGCCGGGCAGGTGGAACGAGTGACACCGCGCCGATCCGGGCGCCTGTCCGCCGCGAGGAAAACGCGTGCTGAACGCCGTCGGGGCCGTACTGGTCGTGGCGGTGCTCGCCAGCCTCTGGGAGGGCTACAAGGCGCTGGGGCGCGCCGTCGATGACGTCGTGCCCGGCACCCGGATCGCCTTCCCGGTCGCCACCGACGATCTTTCGATGCCGCACGTCTGGTCGATCCTCGGCGCCCTGGTCGAGCCAGCCCGGCGGGGCGACCCGATGGTGCTGGGCAGCTATCTCCTTGGCGAGACCAGTGTGACGCTCCGCGAGGCGTTCTACGGTCTGCTGGCGGGCTCGTCGCTGGGCCTGGTGCTGGCGGTCCTCTTCCTGCACGTGGTGCCGCTCAGCAAGGGGCTGATGCCCTGGCTGGTGGCGTCGCAGACGGTTCCCTTGGTGGCGATCGCACCGATGATCGTGATCTGGGGTGGGAAGGCTGGCGCACCACCCTGGGTGGCGGTGACCGGTATCGCCGCCTACCTCGCGTTCTTCCCGGTCACCATCAACACCCTGCGAGGCTTGAAGTCACCGCCGAAGGTCCAGCTGGAGTTCATGCGCAGCGTGGGCGCGGGCCGCTGGCAGGTGCTGGGGTGGCTGCGGATCCCGGCAGCGCTGCCCTTCGTGTTCGCCGGGCTCCGGCTCGCGGCCACCGCGAGCGT
>JAEVHO010000809.1 GCA_016802835.1 Micromonospora sp. ATA32
TCAGTCCGGCGAGCAGCAGCAGATGGATGGCGATCATGCACGGTCCCCGTTCTCGAAGCTGTCGAGTGCGGCGCGCAGGGCGCAGTCTCCTCCGGTGACATCTGGCCGACGAGCTGGACGAGGGCCTGGCGGGGATCGCCGGCGGCGTCGAGCGCGGCGCGCATCAGCCCGGCACCGTAATCCTCCCGGCTGGCCTTAGGGGTGTAACGGTGGGCGCGTCCCGCGGGTTCCCGGGTGAGCCAGCCCTTCTTGTACAGGTTGTCGGTGACGGTGAGCACGGTGTTGTAGGCGAGGTCCCGGTCGCCGGCGAGGGCGGTGTGGATCTCCCGGACGGTCAGGCCGCCGCCGTGGCTCCACAGCCGGTCCATGATCGCCGCCTCCAGGTCGCCGAATCCACGCATGCGTCCTACCTCCCCTGCACCGTATCTCCTATCCAGGATAGGTGATCGATTTCTGGTCATTCTGCGGGCCGTACTGGTAGTGGCGGCGGGTGACGTGTTTCGGGTCGACCTGCACCTCGTCGATGATGCGGTGCTGGGCGTCGAGGGTGAGCTGCCCGTAGCGGCCTTCGGCCGGGAATCCGAGCGCGAGCCGGGTCTGCCCGGCCGTGGTGGTGGGCAGGGTCACCACTTGGGGTGCGACGCCGCTGCCGTACGGCTGCAGGGCGAGGAAGTCGGCCGACGGTAGCCGGATCAGGGTGGGCTCGCCCGTGGGTTGGCTGGTGTCGCTGGTCACGGTCTCGGTGAACAAGATCTCACGTTGGGCCCGCATGGCGGACACGACCTGTCCGAGACGTGTGGCGCCGTCGGCCACCGGCCATGCCACGATCATGGAGACCGTCCCGCCGGTCCAGCCGTGGGATGAGGCGTGCAGGGTGAGCAGATTGTCCCCGTCGCCCCAGGGGGTGTCTGCGAGGTAGCAGCCGGGGCCGCAACCGGTGAAGTCGAGATCGCGCGCCTGGGTGCTGCCGGCGGTGACCAGCCGGCCGGTGAGCGTGTACGTCTGCCGGGCACGGCTGGTGGCGTAGTAGTCGTCGCGGCTGGGCGACACCAGACGCACCACCAGGCGCCCATCACGTGCTTCGACACCGACACCGATCTGCCCCGCCAGGGTGCCCAGCGGCAGCACCAAGCCCTCTGCCGGCGGCGGTGGCAGCTGCCCGGCGTTGGCATCCGCGGACGACGGGGCGGTGCCGGTCAGCGTCGCGGTCACGGCGAGGACGGCACCGAGAAGTGCGGCTTCGACCCGGGCGGCCGCAGCACGCGATGCGGCCCGCCGGAGCGGTGCAGGGCCGCGCCGGGCGAGCCAGGCCGCGGCGATGGCCGCCGCGACGAGGCAGTCTTGGCCAGCAGGACCCGCCCGTAGGCGGTCGTGGCGATGCT
>JAEVHO010000810.1 GCA_016802835.1 Micromonospora sp. ATA32
GACCGGCGGCGCCCGCCCGGCCGACGCCGGCGAGCGCGGGCCGCCGCAGACCGCAGCACCGCGGCGAGCAGCAGCCCGCCGAGCAGCAGCATCCCGACCGAGTTGGCCAGGGTCACCGCGAGCACCCGGTCGCGCAGTGGCAGCAGGATCCCCAGCAGCACCGCCAGCACCGGCACGGTCAGCCAACCCACCGCGGTGGCGAAGGTCGCCGCACGGGTCTCGCCACGAGCGTAGAGCGCCCGGGTGAGGACGGCGAACAGGCCGTAGCCGAGCAGGCCCGGAGCGAACCCGGCGATCGCCGCGGCGGCGCCGGGGCGACCTCCGGCTTGAAGAAGAGGTACCCGACGGGGGTGGCCGTACCGACCAGGGCGGCGGCACCCAGCAGGCTGAAGAGCACGACACCGCGCACCGCCGGAGCGAGCGTTTCCTGGTAGGCCCGCTCGTCACCGACGGCCCGAGCTGCGGCCAGCGTGGGGTACGCGGCGACGGCCAGCGGGACTGCGAGCACCGCCCAGGGCAGGAAGTAGACGGTCTGCGCGAGGTTGTAGACGCCAGGATTGGACCGGGGACCGTAGGTGACCTGGTGAAGGCTGACGATCAGTGCGACCTGCTGAGCGGTCACCGTCACGACGCCGGCGACGGCCAGCGCGCCGACCCGGGAGCGGGCGTCGGCGGGGAACCCGAAACCGGGCCGCAGGCGCAACCCCAGCCGGCGCATCGGGATCAGCAGCGACAGCGAGAGCACCACCACGCCGAGGGTCGTCCCGGCCGAGAGCAGCAGCTCGCCGCCCCCGCTCACCTCGCCGACCGTGGCCCACCTCCCCTCGACGGCGGTGAAGCCGAGGTAGACCGCCATGACGGTCACGCTGGACAGCAGCGGCGCGATCACCGGCCAAGCGAACCTCCGGTGC
The DNA here is from genome assembly GCA_016802835.1 of Micromonospora sp. ATA32. Lineage (GTDB taxonomy): Bacteria > Actinomycetota > Actinomycetes > Mycobacteriales > Micromonosporaceae > Micromonospora. Next base: position 912 of record JAEVHO010000810.1, read on the forward strand.
GCCTGGAGAACCCCGGTCAGCACGATCCCGACGCCGTAGAGCGGCAACTGGGGGGCGAAGACCCGCAGCATCCGGGCGCCGGTCTGCTGCTGGGCGGCGGTGAGCCCGTCGCCGAGCAGCCCGATCAGCGGGTCAGCCAGGAGCGCCACTAGCAGCGCCAGCGGCACAAGCAGGCTGATCGTCCAGGTGAGCAGGGCGCCCGTCGTGGCGGCCACCGTCCGCCGGTCGCCGCCTGCGCGCGCCGGCCAGCAGCGGCACGACCAGGCTGGCCAGCGCCCCGCCGGCCACGATCTCGAAGATGAAGTTCGGCACGGCGTTCGCCACGACGTAGGCGCCGCCAAGGTCGGTCGGCGCCAGTGTCCAGGTGAAGCGGCGGTACGCCCGAAGCCGGCGAGTCGGCTGACCACGGTGAGGGCGGCGATGAGGCGGCCGCTCCGGCCACGCGGCCGGCGCCGGCGAGG
>JAEVHO010000811.1 GCA_016802835.1 Micromonospora sp. ATA32
CGGCCTGCTCGCCCGGTTCGGCGTCGGCGAGGCCCCGCTGGGCTGGCAGGGCACGGTCAGCGTGTGGCGCGACGCCGCGGACCTGGTGGCGTTCGCGTACCGTCACCCCGAGCACCGCGCCGCGATCACGCGGACCCCCACCGAGGGGTGGTACGCGGAGGAACTCTTCGCGCGGTTCGAGGTGCGTGACGTGGTCGGTGACCGGGCGGTGCTGGGGTGGGTCGCCGACGGCGACGTGGAGACGGCGAAGGGCGGACCGGCATGAGACTGGTGCGGTGGACACCGGACGACCTGGTCCGGCGGCTGGACGACGTGACCGCCGTCTACGGCGAGGCGATGAACTACCGCGCCGACCTGCTGGAGGCCCGGCGCGGCTACATCGCCACCCACGTCCGCCGGCCCGGCTTCCGGGCCGTCGCCAGCCTCACCACCGAGGGCCACCTGGCCGGGTTCGGGTACGGCTACCTCGGCGCACCCGGCCAGTGGTGGCACGACCAGGTGCACCGGGCGCTGGACGCCGAGGCCCGGCGACGCTGGCTGACCGACTGCTTCGAGGTGGTCGAGTTGCACGTCCGGCCGCCGGCGCAGGGGCACGGCGTGGGCGCCCGGCAGCTGACCGCCCTGCTCACCATGGCGGAGGGGAGCACCACCCTGCTCTCCACCCCCGAGGCCGACGAGCAGACGTCGCGGGCCTGGCGGCTGTACCGCCGGTTCGGCTTCGTCGACGTGCTGCGCGACTTCCAGTTCCCCGGCGACGAGCGCCCGTTCGGTGTGCTCGGGCGCGACCTCCCGCTGACCCCGCCCGGAACGTCCAGCCCGCCGGCGCCGTGATCCGGGCCCGACTGCCCTGGGCGCTGCTGATCGTCCTCGTCCTCGCCCAGATCTGCTATCCGCTCACCGGCGGGGCCACCCGGGCCGGGCTGACCGTGGCCACCGTGCTGCTGGGCTGGCTGCTCTCGGTGAGCCACGCGCTGTTCAGCCGGGGTCCGCGTACGGCGGTCGCACTGGTCGCGGTGGCCACCGGCGGCGGATACACGATCGAGGCGCTCGGGGTGGCCACCGGCTTCCCGTTCGGCAGCTACGACTACTCCGGCGAGCTCGGCCCGAAGCTGGCCGGGGTGCCGCTGATCATCCCGCTGGCCTGGACCTGGATGGCCTGGCCGGCCTGGCTGGCCGCGGTCCGGCTCACCGCCGCGAGCCGCCCGGACGGGAGCCCGGCCGGCGCGGGGAAGGGGCCACGGGCGGGCCGGCTCCGCCTCGCCCGGGTCGGGCTGGCCGCGGTGGGCCTGGCCCGCCTGGGACCTGTTCCTCGACCCGCAGATGGTGGCCGAGGGCTACTGGGTGTGGCGGGACGCCACCCCGGCGCG
>JAEVHO010000812.1 GCA_016802835.1 Micromonospora sp. ATA32
CGAACCGATGACACGATCAGGAGGTGACCAACTTGCAAGACGTGATCGCCGCATGGAACCAGGCCGAACAGGCCCGCGAAGAGGCGAAACGCGCCGAGGACCGCTACCGCGAAGTCGTCAGAGCCGCCATCGCCGACGGCGTGCGACAAACCGAGATCGCCAAAGCGCTCGACCGCACACGCGAGATGATCCGCCGCGACGCCATGCCCGATGAGCAGCGCGAAGCGCTCAAGGCGACCCGCAGACGGCGCACGCACACGCACTAATAGTCGAGGCCGGGGGGAGTTCCAGCTCCCTGATCCCGGCCTCTTGACCGGAGGTACCCGGCCCGTGGACAAGATACTTGGTTCACCTCGCCACCCGCACGCGCGGGCACAAGGCAAGGCGTAGCCCGTGGGCTACAAGCTGCGCCGAGAGATGCGCGACGCCCTACCGCCCGGCCTCCTCACGGCCGCCGAGCGGCTCCTCGTGCTCGAACTGGCCGACCAGTGCAACGACACCACCCGCGAGGGCTGGCCGGGCGCGGAGGTCCTCGCCGAGCTCACCGACTTGTCGCCGCGCAGCATCCAGGAAGCGCTCAACCGGATCGGCAAGAAGTGGACCGAGCTGCGTGTGCCGCTGGGCAAGGACGCCAAGGGTCGGCCGTACTACTCGTACGCCGGCAAGCGCACGACGTTCCGCTTCCCGCCGATGCCGCGCCGGGAAGGTGCGATGAATCCGGGGGCTTCCGATGGTGCGACAGATGCGGGGGCTTCCGGGCCGGAAGGTGCGACAGATCTGGGTGGAAGGTGCGATGAATCCGTGCCGAAGGTGCGACAGATCCGTGCCGAAGGTGCGACAGATCCGGGGGCCTTCTCCTCAAAGAACCACTCAGAAGATCAACCACTCATCTCTCTCCCCGCCGCCGCCGACGACGCGCCCTCCGCCGGCCATCCGGTCGACGATCGAGAGAGAGATGAGGATTCTCCGAAACCAGAACCCCAAGACCTCCCCCGCCGCCTGGTCGCCGCCCGTGGCGTCGCCGCCGACATGGTTGACCAAGTGGTGACCTACCTCGTTCGCACCTTCAACATCGACGGCCCCGGCTGGTGGATCACCGCCGACCGCAACGGCACGCTGGACCAGCGGATAGCCGAGGCGCTGAAGGTCGTCAGCGAACCCACCCCCGACGAGCCGCAGCCAGCCGCCGAGCCACCGCAGTGCGGCAGCTGTGACCCGAACCGCTTCGTCTGGGTGCGGGGGGCCAGCGGCCGTGTCGCGTTGTCGCCATGCCCGACCTGCCATCGGCGGGGTAAGTCGCTCTCGCCCGGCGCGGTGATCGTGAACGAATCCGAGGCACGGGCCGACAGCACGCCCAAGC
>JAEVHO010000813.1 GCA_016802835.1 Micromonospora sp. ATA32
GTCCCGCCAGGCCGACCGTTCCCGGTCGGCGGCGGACCGGTAGCCGGCCAGCTTTCCGTCGCGTACCGCCCCGGCAAGGACGACCTCCTGCTCGACCGGGTGCCGTCGCGGGTCCCATCCGTCGAGGTGGCCGAAGACGTCGCTGAGCTGCCGCGCCGACAGCTCACCGCGCCAGTGGGCGGCCATCGCGGCGTGGTGCAGGTACCGCTCTCGGGCGGCGTACTCGGCTGGCGTGCGCGGGGTGACCGGGGTGGGCAGGGCGAGGCCACCGGCGAACCGTCGGGCGGCGGTCTCCGCCTCGTCGTACGCCCGCCAGGCCCGGTCGACCTCCTCCTGGGCGGCCAGCCAGTCGGCGCGTCGCCGGCGGGCCGTCTGGACGGCGCCCGCCGCGGCGACGGCCACCTCCCCGGCGTACCGGCGGAGGTCCTCGGCCGCGGCGGCGGGCTCCGGCCTCGGCGGGCCGGACTCCTCCAGCGGGTGATCACGCTCGGGGCGGGCGACCAGGACGGCGAGCACGGTCAGGGCCAGCACGAGCAGGGCCGACCAGATGGCGGCCGCCTGCGGCACCTCGAGCAGGAACTGGTAGAGCACGGTGTTCATGACGGCACCTCACGGAAGGCGTGATGTGGAGCGGGAGCGCACGGGCCGTCCGGGCGGGGCGCGAGGTGACCGGGACGGGCGTGGCGGTGAGGTTCGAGGAGACGCGGTGACGGGCCGGTCGCCCGCGGGACGGTCAGCGGGCCGGCGGGGCCCGGCAGCCGATGGTCGTCGGCGGCATCCCGGCCGGCGGCCGCCGGGTGGTGGTCGAGACCGTCGGGGAACCGTCGGGCTGCTGGACCGGCCCGGCCCCGACCGGCTCGGCCACGACCGGCGAAACGTGCCGGTCGGTCGCCCGGTCGGGCCCGTGGAGCGGCACGCCGATCGCCACGGCGGTGGCGGAACAGTCGACTGTCGTCGCGATCGGCGGCGGCGCCGCCGCGCCGAGGGAGAGCCCGACGGCCACGGCCAGGCTGGTCAGCACCCGTGACGTCCAGCGCGTCACCCACCACAGCGGACAGGTGAGCGCGACCGGGAGCACGCATCACAGGCTACCGTCGATGCCCCCGCCCCGCATGGTCGCCGGGCGTGTCGACGCGCCGCCCCGGACCCGTCGACCCCGGGCCGGACGCTCTGGACGGTTCCCGCCGCGCCGGGTCACCGACCAGGGTGGACCTGGCTCAGCGCGGGTCGCCGAGCCTGGCGTACCCGCTCGGGCGGCGTTCCCGGTAGTCGTCGCCGGTCCGCTGCCGCGGCACGGTCGCGGGGCGGTGCGCGGCGAGCCGGCGGTGGCCCGGGACGGGCTCCCGCG
>JAEVHO010000814.1 GCA_016802835.1 Micromonospora sp. ATA32
TGACCTACCGGCAGATCGGCGACCGGCTCTTCATCTCGGCGAAGACCGTGGAGCACCATGTGGCGCGGATGCGATCCCGGCTGAACTGCGCCAACCGCGCCGAGCTGCTGGCGCTGCTGCGCACCGTCGTCGCGGCCCGCTCGAGCAGCGAGCCCGGGCAGCCGTGGCCGCAGCGGCCGACGCGGTGAGTCGGTTGCCGCATTCAGCGGTTGCCACCGACAGCCTGACCGCAGCCCTGGACGGCCTGGTCGACCGGGTGCACGGCGCCGAGTTCGCCGTGGTCCTCGTCGCCGGACGGGCTGCTGCTCGGTGCGTCCCGGACGTCGAGGACAAGCTGGCCGAACACATCTCCAGCGTGGTCGCCGGCCTCCAGTCGCTGGGGCTGGCCACCGTCCGCACGTGCGGCGGCGGTGGGCTGCGCCAGGTGGTCGTCCAGATGTCACGGGCGTTCCTGTTCGTCGCCACCACCCGGAGTGGGGCCATCCTCACCGTCCGGATCTCCGGTGACGCCGAGGTCGGCGACATGGCGTACGAGGTTGCGCTCTTCGTGGGGCAGGCCGAGCAGCACCTGCCGGTGTACCTCGAGCCGGCCTCGGCGACGGCGGGCGGGGATACCGGCGCCGATCACTGGCCCGCCTGACGAGGCGCGGGTCGTCGAGCTGCGCCACCGTCCACTCTCGGTGGTGGAGGTCGATGCCGAGCTGGACCTGCCGTTGGGTACCCGTCCGGGTACTGTTCGGTCGCTGGGGCCGGGCTGATCGAGATGCACGAGCCGCCGACGCTGTCAGAGCGACCGTCCCGGGAGCTGCTGGCGGCGATACTCGCCGGAATTCGCGCACTGTGACCGGGCGGGCGACCACCGTGACCTGGTGAATCGCAGCCGTGGGTCCGGTGATGACCTGAAGGGGAGAGAGGCAGTGCCGGCATCACCACCCGGGCCGCGGCGAACCGTGGCGCTCATCCTGTTCGACCGGGCCGTGGCCGTGGCCGTGGCCGTGGCCGTGGCCGTACGACGGGTTCTCACCGCCCGGGGGGACGGCTCGATGGCCACCCGGCTGGCCCTGATCGCGTCGCTGGGGGTGCTGGCCGCGACGGCGATCTCCGCCGTCGTGACGCTGCGGACGCCGGAGGAGCTGCCGCCGCTGGCCCTCAACCCGCCACCCGCGGTCGGCACGGTGGACACACCTGCGGTCGAGGTGCCGGGCACGGGGGCCAGACCGGCCGACACCACCCCGCCGACCTCCGCGCACTCGGCGTTCACGGCAGCCCCGCCGGCCAGCGGGCCGCCGGCCAGCGCGCCGCCGGCGACCGCGACCGCGTCCCCCCGTACGGGTCGCGTTGCGC
>JAEVHO010000815.1 GCA_016802835.1 Micromonospora sp. ATA32
CGGCTTCCGCTCGGGTCCGCGTGAGGGTGGTGCGGACCGTCGTGAGGGCGGCTTCCGCTCGGGTCCGCGTGAGGGTGGTTTCCGCCGTGACGGGGACGCGCCGCGCGAGGGTGGCTTCCGTGGCGGTGACCGTCGTGAGGGTGGCTTCCGTGGCGGCGACAACCGCGAAGGCGGCTATCGGGGCGGTCAGGACCGTCCGCGTCCGGAGCGCGACCGGGGGGACCGCGCCGGCTACGGTGACCGCCCGCGCCGCGACGACCGGGGTCGTGAGGGTGGCTACGGTGCCGGCCCGCAGCGGGACCGCCGGGACGAGCGGCGTGACGGTGCCGGGCCGGGCGAGGGTGACCGTACTGTCGCCCCGACCCTCCCGGACGAGATCGTCGCGAGCGACTTGGACACGTCCGTCCGCGCCGAACTCCTCTCACTGGCCAAGCCGGTGGCGGAGACCGTCGCCCGGCACCTGGTCGCCACGGGTCATCTGATCGACGAGGACCCGGCCGAGGCACTGGCGCACGCGCTGGCCGCCCGCCGGCTGGCCTCGCGGATCTCCGCAGTCCGGGAGGCGGTCGGGCTGGCCGCGTACCACGCGGGCGAGTGGCAGACCGCGATCGCCGAGCTGCGCACGTACCACCGGATGACCGGATTGCAGAGCCACCTGGCGGTGCTCGCCGACTGCGAGCGCGCCCTGGGCCGTCCGGAGCGGGCGATCGACCTGTACCGGGGCGCCGAGCAGGACAAGCTCGACCCCGCCGTCGCGATCGAGCTGCTGATCGTCGCCGCTGGCGCGCGGGGCGACCTGGGCCAGAAGGACGCCGCGGTGGCGATGCTCCAGGTCCGCGAGCTGACCACCGATGCGGTCGAGCCGTGGACGCCCCGGCTGCGCTACGCGTTCGCCGAGGCGCTGCTGGCCGTCGGCCGCCGCGAGGAGGCGCGGGAGTGGTTCTCCCGGGCCGCCGACGTCGACGCGGACGGCGAGACCGACGCCGCCGAGCGGCTGCTCGAACTCGATGGCGTCCTGATCGAGGGCGACGAAGAGGACGAGGAGACGCCGTCCGAGGAGCTCACCGCCGGACCGGGTGCCCCCGGTGCCGTGCCGGTCCGGCCGGACGCCGAACTGACCGGCGACGACGACCTCGACGATGAGCCGGTGGACGACGACAGCGACGACGGGGACGACCGCGACGGGGACGACCGCGACGAGGACGACCGCGACGAGGACGACGACGACCTCGGACGGGACGACGACGACCGCGACGAGGACGACCTCGACGGGACGACGTCGACGATCGCGACCACGTCGTCCGGACGAGGACGCGGAGTTGACCGACGACGAG
>JAEVHO010000816.1 GCA_016802835.1 Micromonospora sp. ATA32
GCATGACGATGCACAACCATCTACAGGCGCTGGCTGAGGCCGGCATCACCCTGACCAGGCCGGTCTGGCAGAGCGCCGACAGCCCTGCCGAGGCTCCGCTCGGATGACATCCGACGCCGATGCGCAACCCGTGGCCGGCGCGGTACCGCTGAGCGCAGCTGTCGTACACGCGGTCGCACACCGACCATGGCGAGGCCCGTGAGCAAGCGCGCTGGGGTGTACCGGACGACCTGCGCCTGCTGCGGCCGGCTTTGGCGGTCTACCCGCAACACGTCATCGACGTGGCACCCACCTCTAACACCAACGACGAGCCTGGGCCGCAGCGGTACCGCATCACCGTGCAGGTCATGCTCCAGACCTGGGCCACGGCGACCCGGGAGGCGGACGCGCGCGACGCCGCTCGCATGACGATGCACAACCATCTACAGGCGCTGGCTGAGGCCGGCATCACCCTGACCAGGCCGGTCTGGCAGAGCGCCGACAGCCCTGCCGAGGCTCCGCGTGGATGACATCGACGCCGATGCGCAACCCGTGGCCGGCGCGGTACCGCTGACAGACGTCAACGGCCTCGCCGCTGCGACGGCGGCGCGTGACGCTGCCATGCAGGCCCTCAACGGCCTGCGGCGCAGCATCCGGGCCCGGGCGATTCGCGCCCTGGTTGACGACGAGTTCGGCGGCATCTATCAGCACGCCGCGCAGCGGGTCAACCAGTTCCTCGTCGACCTCAGGCTCGACCCCCTGCCTCGAGCACACCACGTCACGGTGACCGCCGACCTCACGCTGCCGGTCGGCGACGGCACGCCCGGGACGCCTGCGACGTGGCACGACACAGGATGCGCACGTTAACCACGAGCAGCCCGGACGAGGCAAGGCCGTGGACCGCGTACGGCTGGACCATCCCCGAACGCGCCACCGTCGACCAGGACGGCTGGCGGATTCCGTGGCAGCACGAGTACGAGATGTGGCTACGCGGACACGCCACTCCCGCCGACGCCATCACCGCGACCGAAGCCCTCGTTTGCGGGGACCTGACCCGGGCACTGGCCGGAATCGACCACTACCTGGTCACGGTGACCGCCAGCGTCGAGAGCCTCGGCATCGGTTTCTACCTGGACCCCGACAGCGACTGAGTCGTCTGCCGCCGGATATCTCTGCGGCCCTGAGCAGGTGCCACCCGAGCCCTGCCTCCCACGGGCAGCGCACCTGCTCGCGGATCGCGCTGTGCGCGACACAGGATGCGCACGTTAACCACGAGCAGCCCGGACGAGGCAAGGCCGTGGACCGCGTACGGCTGGACCATCCCCGAACGCGCCACCGTCGACCAG
>JAEVHO010000817.1 GCA_016802835.1 Micromonospora sp. ATA32
CCCCGCCCGCCCCCTCCCCGGCGCCACCGCCCGGGGGTGGGGGCGGGGTGGGTGTCAGAGCCAGCCGTTGCGGCGGAACCAGCGGTACAGGGCGATCGAGAAGGCCAGCATGATGGCGAGGACGACGGGATAGCCGTACGTCATCTTCAGCTCGGGCATGTACTCGAAGTTCATCCCGTAGATGCCGGCGATCGCGGTCCAGACCGCGGCGATGGCCGCCCAGGCCGCGATCTTGCGCATGTCGTTGTTCTGGTCGACGGTGACCTGCGCGAGCCGGGCCTGGAGGATCGAGTTCAGCAGATCGTCGTAGGAGTTGACCTGCTCGACGGTCCGGCTGAGGTGGTCCTGCACGTCCCGGAAGTAGCGCCGGATCTCCTTGGGCACGTCCCGGTTGACCTGCGCGGTGAGGGTCATCAGCGGGCGCTGCAACGGCACCACCGCCCGCTTGAACTCGACCAGCTCACGCTTCATCTGGTAGATCCGCTGGGTGCGCCCGTGGCTGTTCCGGTTGAACACCTCGGCCTCCAGCACGTCCAGATCGTCCTCGATCTGGTCGGCGACCTCCAGGTAGATGTCCACCACCCGGTCGGTGATCGCGTACGCGACCGCCCACGGGCCCTGGAGCAGCAACTCCTGCTTGTTCTCCAGATCAGCCCGCACCGGGGAGAGCCGGCAGGCGTCGCCGTGCCGGACGCTGATCAGGAAGTTCGGGCCGATGAAGAGCATCACCTGCCCGGTCTCCACCACCTCGGAGTTCTCGGTCAGCTCGGCGTGCTCGCAGTACCGGGCGGTCCGCAGCACCAGGAAGGCGACCTCGTTGAAGCGCTCCAGCTTGGGGCGCTGCTCGGCCTTGACCGCGTCCTCCACGGCCAGCTCGTGCAGCCCGTAGGTGTCGGCGATGGCGGCCATCTCGGCCAGCTCCGGCTCGTGCAGGCCCAACCAGACGAAGCCGTGCTCCTCCCGCCGGGCGGCGGCCAGCGCCTCGGCGTAGTCCCAGTCACCGGGTTGGCGCCTGCCGTCGATGTAGAGGGCGCAGTCCACCACCGCGCTGCGTTCCGCTCCGGTCGGCGCCGGCGCCGGCTGGGTGCCGTCGGCATTGAGGATCCGGGTCATCGCGCGTACCGGCGCCGCCCAGGCCCGGGGCTTGAGCGCCCGCCCGGCGTGCTCCGTCGTCGTCCGGCCCTGTTCCGCCCGGTCCGCCATGATGCCCCCTCCCCACGCTTGCTTGGCTGCCGGGTTGCAGGCTACGCCGCCGGCGGCGGCTCCGACCGTGCCGGCCGGCCGGAGCGGCGGGGTGGCGCCGGGCGGGCCGGGCCGCGTCAG
>JAEVHO010000818.1 GCA_016802835.1 Micromonospora sp. ATA32
GTCGGGTAGCCCGGGGGAATCGCACCCCCGGGCTCCCACGGAACGGAGCGTGACCGTCTCCGGTCACTCCGCTCTTACCACCTTGATCATCAGGGGTGTGTTGACCCAGGCCCAGTGGGCGAAGTACCTGGGGAACTGCTTTACGATCCGTTCCCAGGCCGCCCGGACCTTCTTGCGGGGTCGTAGCCGTTTGTACTTCTTGCGGGTCCAGCGCACCAGGTAGGTGTTGATGCGCGCCAGGAGGGTGGACAGCGCGGAGCGGTAGAACGCCCCGTAGTACTGCATCCATCCACGCACGACCGGATTGATCATCTCGGCGAGGTCGGCGAAGCGCAGCTCGGTGCGCCGGTGCAACCGCCATCGGCGCACGTCTGGCTCAGCCGTTTCAAGGCTTCCTTGCTGATCGCGGGCAGGAACGAGGTGAACACCTCGCCCTTGGCGTCGCGGGCCGCGCGGGCACGGAACGTGAACCCCAGGAACGTGAACGCCGTGTGCTCGAAGGCACCGCGCCGGTTCGCGTCCTGGCAATACACGATCTTGGTCTTGGTCGGGTGCAGTCGCAGCCCGACCTCGACCATCCTGTCCGCGATCGCCTGGCGCACCAGGTGCGCCTGGCGTTCACTGACGCAGTGCGCGACTACGTCGTCGGCATAGCGCTCGAATGGCACGGCCGGGAACGTTCTGGCCATCCACGTGTCGAACGCGTAGTGCATGAACAGGTTAGCCAGCACGGGTGAGACCGCCGACCCCTGCGGGGTGCCGCGGTCTCGTGGTTGCAAGGTGCCGTCAGGCTGCTGCAGCGGGGCGGTCAGCCACCGTTTGACGTATAGCAGCACCCACGGCAGGTCGGTGTGCGCCGCAACCGCCTTGATCATGAGGTCGTGGTCGACGCTGTCGAAGAACTTCTCCACGTCCAGGTCAATGACCCAGTCGTATCTCCAGCAGCGCCGCCGGCATGCCGCCACCGCGTCCAGGGCCGACCGTCTCGGCCGGTAACCGTAGGAGTCCTGGTGGAAGATCGGTTCGACCTTCGCTTCCAGCCTGCGGGCCACCACCGTTTGGGCGATCCTGTCCGCGACGGTGGGCACGCCAAGTGTTCTGACCCCACCACCATGCGGTTTCGGTATCTGCACCGCCATCACCGGAGGCGGAAAGTACGACCCCGACGACATCCGATTCCAGATCTTGTACAGGTTGCCCTGCAGATCCTTCTCGAATTCCATCAGCGTCACCCTGTCCACTCCCGGTGCGCCTCTGTTCGCCTTGACCTGCTCGTACGCCTCCCACACTTCCCACTTGGAGATATCGAACGGTTTCCCC
>JAEVHO010000819.1 GCA_016802835.1 Micromonospora sp. ATA32
CCCGCGGTGTCCACGTGCACGGTGGCCAGCCGCAGCCGCCGCTGCGCCGGCCCCCGCACCACCCGCACGCTCTGGATCCGGGCGTACGGCACGATCGCGAGCTGACGGGTGAGCAGCCCGGACCGGGCCGCGAACACCCGGTCGCCGAGACCGGCGCCGATCGCGCCCCGGCTGACCGGGCGCAGCCAGCGAGCCCTCGGCGGGGGCGGGGTCAGCGGCAGCGCGGTGAGCCGCACCCCGGGCAGCACTTCCGCGACGATCATCTCGGCGGTGGGCAGGTCGCCGACCGGCAGCAGGCGGTCCGGCCGGTTGCGATCGTCCGGCTCGCCCGCCGAGTAGCCGGCCACTTCCAATCGCAGCCGCAGCCAGCCCTTCGGCCGCCAGAGCAACGGCCAGGTCACTCCGACCGCCTGCACCCGGTTCAGCGGCACGGTCTGCGCCCGGGTCTCCAGCAGGCCGTTGCGGACCCGCAACATGCCCTCGTCCCGGGCCAGCCGGAAGTTCCAGTCGTCGAGCACCCGACGGACCGGCTGGAGCAGGACGCCGGCCATCGCGGTCAGGGTGCTGGCCACCGCGATGAACGACCAGGACCCCTGGGAGAGGAACTGGACCACGACGAAGGCCAGACCGAACGGGAGCAGGAACGCCTGCGGGGTGAGCAGCTGGCTGACCAGCAGGTCCTGCTTGCGTACCGCGTGCAGCGGCCGCCCGGCCGGCGTCGCTTCCTCGCCGCTCACCGGCGGACCGGCCTCCGGGACGCCCACGGGCGGCCGGCCGGCGACTGCGAGCAGCCGCTGCCGCAGCGCGGCGGCGTCGGTGACGCTCAGGTAGGCCAACGGCGCCTCGGTCTTGCCGCCGCCGACCACCTCCAGGCGCAGCTCGGCCAGGCCGGTGAGCTGGGCGAGCAGTGGCCGGACCACCTCGACGGCCTGCAGCCGTTCCAGCGGGATCGCCCGGGTACGCCGCCAGAGCAGCCCCTCGTGCACCCGCAGCTCCCGGCCGACCAGGTGGTAGCCGGTGTTGTACCAGCTGACCACCGCCAGCACCGTCGCGCCGAGGGCGAGCACCGCCACCATCGCGGCGAACGGGCCGAAGCCTACCCGGGACAGCGTCGACCAGGAGAGCCCGGCGACCACCACGAACAGAGACTTCGCGCCGTGCAGCACCGGGCTCAGCGGGTGCAGCCGCTGCCGGGGCTCCTCGCCCACCGGTCCGGCGCGCCCGCCGCCGTATCCGGCTGTCGACCGTCCGCTTCCGGCCCGCTCGGTTCCCCGCCCGGCTCCGGCCGGGCGGGGCTGGGGGCTGCGGAGGGTCGC
>JAEVHO010000820.1 GCA_016802835.1 Micromonospora sp. ATA32
AGGTGGCCCAGCCCGATTCCCAGCCACTCCGAAGAGCCCAGCGGTCCCGTGCCCGCACCCAGGCGCCGCCGAGCAGCAGCACGGCGACCAGCACCGCCGCCACCGTCGGGGCCGCGCCCCGGCCCACCGCCGCGCCGACCATCGCGACCGCCACCTGCGTGGCGACGACCTGGCGACGCGTACGCCCGCCGAGGGGCGGGACCCGGCCGGTATCCACTGTGGCGGCAGCGGGTGGCGGGTGGCCGCCGGGACCGGTTGCCGGGCCGTGGTCGCCGTCACCGCGCCTCCTCAACCGATCGTCCCTGCGACGTCACACGCTGCGGTCCATCGTATGGGTCGCCGTGGGCCCGGAGGGGGCCCGTTGTCCACAGGGGAGGAAGCGGGGGGGGGGTAGCACAACCGCGATGGTGCCGCTACCGTCAGCGACGAGTTTTGCTGACCCGCGCCCGCCACGTTCCAGACCTTCGGCGGTGCGAGTGGCGCGTCCACGGCGGGTGCGTCGACGGCCAGCCACGACCGAGGGAACGAGGTGACGTCCGGGTGTCCCAGACCCAGGCAGAAGCCGCGGTGATGCAGCAGACCGCCGCGAAGTTCGAGCAGGTGGACCAGTCGTTGCAGACCATGCTGAGCAGCCTGATGGCCGAGTTGGAGGTGCTGCAGCAGGCCTGGCGCGGCGCGGGCGGGCGGTCGTTCGAGCAGGTCAAGCAGCAGTGGTCGCAGGACCAGGCCGCCCTGCAGCGCGCGCTGCGGGAGACCGCGGGCGCGATCCGCACGGCCGGCCGGCAGTACGACGTCTCGGACACCGAGGCCGCCGGCCGGGTCGCCGGCACCAACCGCGGCATCCAGTTGCCGCTCTAGCACGATCCCGGAGAGGGGAGATCCGATGGACCACGGTGTGCTGGTCGTCAATTTCGCCGCGCTGCAGCAGGCCAGCGCGGACATCCAGAAGGCACTGAACACGCTCGACTCGCAGCTCGGGCAGCTCGAACGGGATGCCGCGCCGCTGGTGTCGAGCTGGGCCGGTGAGGCGCGGCAGGCGTACGAGCAGCGTCAGGCTCGGTGGCGGTCCGCCTCGCAGGACCTCCAGGCGATGCTGCGGGACATCAAGCTCGCGGTGGACGACTCCGCGACCGACTACCTCGACACCGAGAAGAAGAACGTCGGCCTGTTCCAGTGAGCGCTGCGCGGCGGCGTTGCCCGGCGGATCGGCGCCGGGCAACGCCGCCGCTCCCGTTCGAGGCCGTTGACGGTGCGCGCCGGACGGGCGTCGTCGGTGTCGAGCGGCCAGCACGTGCCGGGCGTCGCGCGTC
>JAEVHO010000821.1 GCA_016802835.1 Micromonospora sp. ATA32
CGTCCGGTTCGGTGCCGAGTACGTTGAGGCGGCGTTAGCCGCGCAGGGGCGTCGGCTGCTGGTGGTCGACCCGGCCGTGGTGGACGATGACCTGGTGCGGGACGTGACGGAGATCCTGACCAGTCTGTGTGCCCGGCTGTACGGCCGCCGCGCGGCAGCGAACCGGGCCAGCCGCGCCGTGGCCGCCGCCACCGCCGGGGACCTCCGGTGAAACGGTACGAGTCGCCCGCCGGCTGGACCGTTCAGGCGTACAGGTTCGCCCTCGATCCTAGCGACGGGCAGGTGGCCGGTCTGCGCCGCAACACCGGCGCGGCACGGTTCGTCTACAACCATATGCTGCGGCGGGTCAGCGCGGTCAAGGCGCAACGCGCCGCGGAGGCCAGCTACGGGGTGGCCGAGGCGGACCTGACCCCGTGGCAGGGCTGGCCGCTACCGGACCTACGCCGTACCTGGAACGGAATCAAGACGTGGGTGGCGCCGTGGTGGGCGGAATGCTCCAAAGAGGCGTTCAACACGGGCCTGGCCAGCCTGTCGGCGGCACTGGGCAACTGGCATGCCTCACGTACCGGTGCCCGTAAGGGCCGCCGGATGGGCTGGCCCCGGACCAAGAGGAAGCACGGCCGCAGGTCGGCCCGGTTCACGACCGGCGCGATCCGGGTCGACCCCGGCTACCGGCATGTGGTGTTGCCGCGGCTGGGTCGCATCCGCACCCACGAGTCGACCCGTAAGCTGGCCCGGCGGGTGAAGGCTGGCACCGCGACGATCCTGTCCGCAACCGTCACCGAGACCGCCGGCAGGTGGTTCTGCTCGTTCCAGGTCGCGGTCAAACGCGCCGTGGGCCGTCCGGCGCACACGCCGGAAGCCGGTCGGATCGTCGGCGTGGACACCGGCGTCAAGCACCTGGCGGTGCTGTCCACCGGCGAGCTGGTGCCCAACCCGGCACCGTTCAAGGCGGCGTTGAAGAAACTCGGCAAGGCCCAACGCCGGGCCGCCCGCCGAATCGGCCCGTACGACCCGGCCACCCGGCGTAAGCGGACCGCGTCCAATCGGTGGCAGCGGGCGCAGGACACCGTGGCCCGGCTGCACGCCACCGTCGCCGCTGTTCGCGCCGACTCGTGGCACCAACTCACCACCCGGCTGGCGCAACAGTTCACCACGGTCGTGGTCGAGGACCTGCACGTGGCCGGGATGGTCCGCAACCGTAAGCTGGCCAGGGCTCTGATCGACGCCGCCCCGGCGACCCTGCGCCGGCACCTTGGCTACAAGACCGGTTGGTACGGCAGCGTGTTGTACGTCGCCGACCGG
>JAEVHO010000822.1 GCA_016802835.1 Micromonospora sp. ATA32
GGAGGCGGCGGCTAGTGAGGCGGCGGCCGGCGTCGGCGGGGCCGGGGCGGGGGCGTCGAGGCCCAGCGCCCGGGCCACGGTGTCGAACCGGCCGCCCAGCGCGAGCGTGGCCGAGGTGGCGACCACCGTGCGCTCCTCGTACAGGTGGGTGGCGAGGGTGCCGGCGACGGAGAGTGGCGCGACCACCAGCGCCCGCCGGCTGCCGTTGTCCGGCTTCTCCACCCAGGCCACGTCGTGGTCGGCCTCCTCCAACAGCCGCTGTGCGGTGCTGGACAGCTCGTCGAGCACCGACTTGGCCTGCTGCTTGCGGACCGGGTCGGGGTCGTCGGCCTTGACGTCACCGATCGCGTCCAGGGCGGCGCGGGTGGCCGCGTCGAGCAGCGTGCAGGCCTCGCGCAGCGGGGTCGGCAGCCCGCCGGTGATCCGCCCGGCGGGCGCCTCGGCGAGCCCGACCGCGAGCGCGTCGCCCGCCTCGGTCAGCCGTTCGGCGATCTCGGGGCGCAGCAGCGGCCGGGCCCGCCGGGTGGACCGGTCGATCAGCTCCGGCACCAGCTCGGCCTGCGCCGCCGAGGAGACCCGGTCGGCCAGCTCGTGCGCCTCGTCCACGATCAGCAGCTTGTGCGGCGGCACGATCTGCCGGTTGGCCAGCATGTCGACCGCGAGCAGGCTGTGGTTGGTGACCACGATGTCGGCCTCCCGGGCCCGGGCCCGGGACGCCTCGGCGAAACACTCCGCGCCGAATGGGCAGCGGCCCGCGCCGACGCACTCCCTTGCCGGCATCGACACCAGCCGCCAGGCCTGGTCGTCGACGCCCGGGTCCAGCTCGTCCCGGTCGCCGGTGTCGGTCTCCGCCGCCCAGTCGCGCAACCGCTCGATCTGCTTGCCGAGCCGGCCCGCCTCGCCGAGCCACTTCGTGCCGCCACCCGGGCGGGACGCGGGGGCGTCGAAGAGGGTGTCTTCGGGTTCCTCCTCGGTCGAGTTGTCCAGCCGGGCCAGGCAGAGGTAGTGGTGCCGCCCCTTGAGCACGGCGAAGGTGGGTCGGCGGCCGAGCAGGCGGGGAGACCGCGTCGGCGAGCCTGGGCAGGTCGTGTTCGACGAGTTGGGACTGCAGCGCCAGGGTGGCCGTGGAGACCACCACCGGGCCGTCCACGGTCAGCGCCGGGGCGAGGTATGCCAGGGACTTTCCCGTGCCGGTGCCCGCCTGCACCAGCAAGTGCTCGCGCGACGCGACGCTGTGCTCGATCGCCTCGGCCATCTGCTGCTGCCCGGGGGCGGGCGGCACCGCCCGGGACCGCGCCGACCGC
>JAEVHO010000823.1 GCA_016802835.1 Micromonospora sp. ATA32
CGGCAACGCTGGCGCTCGGGCTCGCAGCGTGCAGCGGCGGCCCCGCGTCGACCAACGCCGTCGGAGGCGGCAAGGGCGGGAAGTCCATCGAGGCGACGCTGGCCTTCACCCTCTCCAGCGGGTTCGATCCGGCGAACGCCTCCTCGGCGGTGGCGACGGCGGTCAACCAGCACATCTTCGAAGGTCTCGTCGACCTCGACCCGATCACCCGTGAGCCGTACATGGCCCTGGCCAAGGCCGAGCCGGTGGCGAGCGCCGACGGGCTCACGTACACCGTGTCGCTGCGTGACGGCGCGAAGTTCTCCGACGGCACCCCGGTCACGGCCGAGGACGTCGCCTGGTCCTTCACCCGGGTGCTGAAGCCGGCGGACCCCGCGGCGGCGCCGCTGATGCAGGGCTTCGTCCCGTTCATCGACTCCGTCACCGCCAAGGACGCGACGACGGTCGAGTTCAAGCTGAAGTACCCGTTCGCCCTGTTCGCCGAGCGCATCGCCGTCATCAAGATCGTCCCGAAGGCGAAGACCGGCGACGACGCTGCCGCGAAGGCCTTCGACACGGCGCCGATCGGCTCCGGCCCCTTCAAGATGGACAGCGCGTCGAAGGAGTCCGGTGTCAAGCTGAGCAAGAACCCGAACTACAACGGTGCGCGTTCCGCCACGGTGGACACGATGACGTGGAACACCACCACGGAGGCCGCGGCTCGGGTGTCGGACCTGCAGGGCGGCCGGGTCCAGGCCATCGAGTCGGTGCCGTACCTGAACGTCGACTCGCTCAAGGGCAAGTACACCGTCGACGTGAAGCAGGCCTTCAACCAGGTCTTCCTCATGTTCAACACGGCGGCGGCGCGTTCAACGACAAGCGGGTACGCCAGGCCCTGCACTACGCCATCGACAAGGACGCGGTCATCAAGACGGCGCTCAACGGCTACGGCAGCCCGGCGACGAGCTACCTCGACGAGGGCAACAAGGACTACCAGAAGGCCGCCACGGTCTACGACTACAACCTGGAGAAGGCCAAGGCCCTGCTCAAGGAGGCCGGGGTCAGCAACCTGTCGTTCCAGCTCGACACCACCGACAACTCGGTGGTGAAGGACGTCGCCCCGCTGGTCATCGAGCAGTGGAAGAAGATCGGTGTCAACGCCAGCCTCAACACGGTGCCCTCCGCGGCCATCTACGGCGACGTCGTGCCGAAGGACACCTTCCGGGTGCTGATGGCCACCGGCGACCCCAGTGTCTTCGGCATCGACACCGACCTGCTGATGCGGTGGTTCTACTACGGCGAGACCTG
>JAEVHO010000824.1 GCA_016802835.1 Micromonospora sp. ATA32
CGGGGCCGTCACGCGGCACCGCCGGGCTGCTGCTTGCGCGCCGCCGTCTTCTTCGCCGGTCGGCTCGGCGTGGCCGGGAAGTCCTCGGCCGGGGTACGCGCCACCGTCGCCGGAGGCTTCCGGGCGATCGCCTTCTTCGCCACGGTCTTCTTAGCGACCGCCTTCTTGCCGGGTGCTGCCGGAACCGGCGCGGCGGCCTGCGCGGCGGTGGAGCCGGTCGTGGCGGCAGAGCCGGTCGTGGCGGCCGGTCCGGTCGTGGCGGCGGAGGTCGCCGAGGTCGCCTTCGCATCGCGGAGTTGGCGTTCCAGCTCGCGCACCCGACGGGTCAGCTCGGCGACCTCGTCGGCGGTGGCCAGCCCGACCGCGCCCAGGGCCCGGTCGACCTCAAAGCGCACCAGCTTGGTCAGCGCTTCCCGGTTGGCCGCGGAGGTGGAGACGAGCTCCTCGGCCAGCGCCTGGAGCTGGGCGGCCGTGCCGCCACCCGCGCCGACCAGCCGTCGTACCACGTCCTGGGTCCTCTTCCGGGGGCGCCTCCGTCAGGCCCATGGCCAGCTCAAGGTAGGCGCGCCACGCGTCCTGCATGCCTGAGTCCTTCCGCGGGGCGGGGGTGTGCAGGTGTCACGCTACCGGGCTCTCCCCGACGCCCATTGCGGTACGGTGCCGGGGAATGACGTGGCGTGGGTGAGGAGACGATGTGGCCAGCGTGGACGAGTGCCGGCAGGCGTTGCAGGATCTGGCCGCCCGGCTGGACCGCAACGCCGAGAGCGTGCGGGATCGGATCGATCTGGACCGGACGCTGGCCTGCCGGATCACCGACCTGGACACCGCGTTCCACGGCCGGATCACCGACGGTCGGCTGGTTGAGCTGACCGACGGCGACGACCCGAAGGCGAAGATCGCGATGAGCACGACCAGTGATGACCTGGTCGCCCTCGTGCGCGGTCAGCTCGACGTCCCCAAGGCCCTGGCGTCCGGCCGGGTGTCGATCAAGGCCACCCCGTTCGACCTGATGAAGCTGCGCAAACTGCTCTGACGGTCCGTCCCGCCCGGCTTCGTCCGCTCTGACGGTCCCGTCCCGCCCGGCCTTGTCCGACCGGGGCGGCCGACCGTCCGGATGGGGCCGTCCGGATCGGGTCAGGCAGGAAGGCCGAGCGCGGCGATGGCCTCCGTCGCCTCCGGCGACGCGGGACGGACTCGGGGCCCACCTCGGCCGACCAGGCGGCCGCGCAGAGCGCCGCGAGCGCGTCCAGCGGGCGTCCGGAGCCGGCCAGCTCGATCCCGTCCT
>JAEVHO010000825.1 GCA_016802835.1 Micromonospora sp. ATA32
GTACGTCCGGGTCGATGTCCCGACCGATCACCGCCGCCTGCCGCAGCACGGTCTGCGCCGGGTCCGGAAGCCGGGTCAGCCGGTGGCGGATGACGTCCCCGCACGCCCGCGGGGGACCGTCTTTAGCGCCGCCTCGGGATGTGGGTGAACCGCAGCCGCCCGTCGGGGCCCTGTTCGGTCAGGAAGCCAGCCGCCAGCGCGCGGTCCAGGGCGTCGAGCACCGGGCACCTCGTCGCCCGCCAACGCGGTCAGTACGTCCGGGTCGATGTCCCGACCGATCACCGCCGCCTGCCGCAGCACGGTCTGCGCCGGGTCCGGAAGCCGGGTCAGCCGGTGGCGGATGACGTCCCGCACGCCCGCGGGGACCGTCTTTAGCGCCGCCTCGCCCTCGGCCGCGAGCAGCCGCGCCAACTCCCGGACGAAGAATGCGTTGCCGCCGCTGCGGCGGTGGATCAGCCGGACGGTGGGTGCGTCCAGGTCCTGCCGGGCGACGGCGCGGGCGAGGTCACCGGTCGCCGTCTCGGACAGCCCGCCCAGGTAGATCCGGACCGGCTCGGTCCGGGCGAACCGGGCCAGCGCCGCGGTCAGCTCCGGGGTGATCTCGGTGGCGCGGAACGTACCGACGATCAGCACCGGGCCGGTGACCGGCTCCG
This sequence comes from Micromonospora sp. ATA32, assembly GCA_016802835.1. Lineage (GTDB taxonomy): Bacteria > Actinomycetota > Actinomycetes > Mycobacteriales > Micromonosporaceae > Micromonospora. The sequence continues at coordinate 654 of JAEVHO010000825.1, forward strand.
GCTCCGCGAGCAGCGCGGTCAGCAGGTCCAGGGTGTCCTCGTCCGCCCGGTGCAGGTCGTCGACGACCAGCAGCACCGGCCCCCGGCCGCCGCCCCCGTGACCAGCGAGACGGCGGCGTGGTGCAGGCGGAACCGGGCCACGGCGGGATCTTCGGCGTCCCTGCCGTCGGGTGTGGCCGCTCCCACATCGCCGGACAGCGGCCGGGTGGCCCCGGCCGCCGGCTCGAGGGATTCCGGGTACGGCCGGGCTGGTCCGAACGCCGACCCGACAGGTGCGGATTGCGGCTCGGCGGCCGACGCGAAGCGCGTCGGTGATCTGCGCCCACGGCCAGGCGACCGGCGCGCCGGGGTACTCGGGGCTGCGGCCCCACGCCGTGGTCCAACCGCAGGCGGCCAGCCGTTGGGTGAGCGCCTCGGCCAGCGCCGTCTTGCCGGCACCCACGTCCCCGGAGATCAGGGCGAGCCCGGGTCGGCCCTGCCGGGCCACGCTCTCGGCCGCCAGCCGCAGGCGGGTCGCCTCCCCGTCGCGGCCGACGAACGGTCGCTCCCCGTACCGAACGACCCGCGCCGGCACATCCGCAGCGGTCGGCGCGGCGGCGGGCGCAGGAACACCGGTCGGTAC
>JAEVHO010000826.1 GCA_016802835.1 Micromonospora sp. ATA32
CCGACGCGATGACCGCCGCGACCACCCGGGACGGGCACGAACCCCACCCGGCTGCCACCGCGACCGCGGCGTCCATCGGGGCCGGCCACGGCGCGGCGGTGGCCGGGCTGCCCTGCCGCCGGCTGGACGACGACGGATGGCAGACGTCGCTTCCGGTACGCCGCTGGCACGGCCCTGCCGAACCGGCCCTGCGCCGACTGGCCGGCCGATGCCGCCTCAGCGCGCTCGACGTCGGGTGCGGTCCCGGTCGGCTCACCCGCGAGCTGACCCGGCGCGGGGTGTGGTCGCTGGGCATCGACATCTGCCCGGAGGCGGTCCGGCTGACCCGCGACCGAGGGACGGCGGCGCTGCGCCGGGACGTCTTCGCCCCGCTGCCGGACGAGGGACGGTGGCGGCACATCCTGCTCGCCGACGGCAACATCGGCATCGGCGGCGACCCGGTCGCGCTGCTGCATCGCTGCGCCGCCCTGCTGGGCGCCGGGGGCAGCGTGCTGGTCGAGCTCGAGCCGCCGGGCGCCGGGCTGTGGTGCGGCCGGTCCCGGCTGCGGCACGCGTACGGGGAGAGCGAACCGTTCGCCTGGGCGCGGGTCGGAGTGGACGCGCTGCCGGAACTCGCTCGGCGCACCCCGCTCGCCGTCGGGGCGCTGTTCGACCACGACCAGCGCTGGTTCGCCGAGCTGGACCGGTTGTGACGCTCCGACCGCCCCGACCGTTCCGGCTGCCCCGGGAGGAGGACTTCACCGCCGAGGCGCACGACGTGCGGGTCGCGGCCGGCTCGGGCTGGGGCTGGGGGTGGCCTTCACGCTCTGCTTCGCCACCGGGCTGCTCTCCCACATCGCGCAGCACTGGACCTGGTGGCCGACCCGACCGGTGAACCTCTACCGGGTGACCCAGGGCGTGCACGTGCTCTCCGGGATCGCCGCCGTCCCGCTGCTGCTGGTCAAGCTGTGGAGCGTCTACCCGAAGCTGTTCGTCCGGCCGGCGCTGGGCTCGGCGACGCGCCTGCTGGACCGGCTGTCGCTGTACGTGCTGATCGGCGCCGCGTTCTTCCAGCTCGCCACCGGCCTGTTCAACAGCGCCCAGTCGTACCCGTGGCGTTTCACGTTCGTACCCCTCCCACTACGCGATGGCATGGGTGGCGGTCGGCGCGTTGGTCGTCCACATCGGGACCGGCTGGCGAAGATCCGCGCGCCTCGGTCGGCCGGTGGGGCCGGCGGCGCCGGACGGGACCGGGCTGAGCCGCCGGGGCGCTGCGCACGGGCGTACCTGGCGGCC
>JAEVHO010000827.1 GCA_016802835.1 Micromonospora sp. ATA32
CGGTGACCGGGTGGGTCATCGCGTGTAGTGCCTCGTGTTCGGCGGGTGGGACGTGGCCGAGCTCGCCGTGTAGCCGGCGGTTGTTGTACCAGTCGATGTACTCGACGGTGGCCATCTCTAGGTCGTCGAGTCCGCGCCAGGGGCCCTTGTTGCGGACGAGTTCGGCCTTGTACAGGGAGTTGAACGCTTCGGCCATCGCGTTGTCGTACGAGTCGCCCTTGGAGCCGACTGAGGCGACGGCGCCGGCCTCGGCGAGTCGCTGGGTGTAGCGGATCGCTCGATACTGGACTCCCCTGTCCGAGTGGTGGACCAGTTTGCGCAGGTCAGCGTCCTGGTTCTCGCGGCGCCAGATCGCCATCTTCAGCGCGTCGAGGGCCAGATCCGTGTAGAGGCTGGTGGCGACCTGCCAGCCGACGATCAGCCGGGAGTGCACGTCGAGGACGAACGCGGCGTACACCCAGCCCACGCTGGTGCGCACGTAGGTCAGGTCGGCGACCCACAGCTGGTTCGGATGTTCCGCGGCGAAGTCACGTTTGACCAGGTCACCCGGGCGGCCGGTCTCGGGCGCGGGCCGGGTCGTGCGCGGCGACGTGTCGCGCAGCAGCCCGCGCAGCCCGCAGGCGCGCATCAGCCGCTCGACGGTGCACCGGGCCACCGGCACGCCTTGGCGGTGCAGCTCGTGCCAGATCTTGCGGGCCCCGTAGACGCCGTAGTTCTCCTGGTGGATCTGCTCGATGAGCGCGGTCTGCTCGCTGTCGCGGATCGATCGGGCGCAGGCGGTGCGGGTCTTGGCGGCGTAGTAGGTCGACGGTGCGATCCGTGCCGGCGTGCTTTCGAGCGCCTGCAGGACCGGCTGGACACCGTGTTCGGCCTTCTGGGAGTCGACGAACTCGACCTTCATCGCGACGGACGGTCCAGCTCCGCCGCGAAGAAAGACGCCGCGGACTTCAGGATCTGGTTCGCCCGCCGCAGCTCACGGTTCTCCCGTTCCAGGGCGGCGATGCGTACGGCGTCGCTGCTGGTGGTGCCCGGCCGCTCGCCGGCGTCGGTCTCGGCCTTCTTCACCCACGTGCGCAACGCCTCCGGGTGGATCCCGAGCTGACCGGCGATCCGCCGGATCGCTCCCACCGCGCCGACAGGGTCTCGGCGGGCCTCGACCGCCAACCGGGTCGCACGCTCACGCAGCTCGTCGGGGTACTTCTTCGGTGCGGGCATCGCTGGTGTTCCTCCCAGGTTTCGATGTCTCCATCAAACCCGGTGCGGAACA
>JAEVHO010000828.1 GCA_016802835.1 Micromonospora sp. ATA32
GGGGCCTCCTTCGTCGTGGTACGTCGTGACAACCCCAGGGAAACCCCTGACCAGGGTGACTGTCACGAGGAGCGGAGGCCCCGCTCCTTCATCGCATCAGAGCACGAAGCCGCTCTCGTCGTAGTTCGGGTTGTCCGCCACGGGCTGGCCGTGGTCGCTGGGGCAGCTCGGTGAGCCGGACTCGGCCGGTGGCACCGCCAGGAAGCCAGACCGCTTCGGCGGGGTCCGTGGCGTGGGGTGGCGGTCGCGAGGGGGAACGCTGTCGCGCCGGCCGCGCAGGAGCCGGTGCAGGTTTTCCTCACGGTGCTCGCTGCCGAGCCAGAACAGCACCGGGTAGCGAGGGCCGCCGCGGCGGCCCAGCTGCGCGTACCGGTCGAGCTTGGCCACCACTCGACCCAGCGGCTCGGTGCCGGTATCGGCCTCCAGGAAGAACCCCACCATGGTGTCGGCGACCCTCCACAGGCCGTGCCCGTCGGCGGTGATGGTCCGGAACTGTTTCGTGGTCATCGTCTCGGACCACCACCGGTCCAGGCGCGCCTCCGGGTGCTGGCGGGCGTACACGGTGAGCCGAACGAAGAACTCGTTGGCTATGAGCAGGTGGGTCAGGTTCGGGTTGGCCGAGAGCCGGTCGACGCTCTGGCGGCTGGTGCGCACGGTGGGCTCGGGCCGGTGGTGAGCGGCGGCCTGGAACCGGTGCCCTTGGTGGCCGAGCGTCCAGTGCCACGGATGGCTACCACCCCCGGCGCGGGCGAACCGGAAACGGTCCAGCAGGCCCAGGGCCGTCAGCTCACCGAGGCGGATCTGGCAGGTACGGCGGGCGAGAAACAGCATGCGGTGGATCTGATCGGTGGTGAGGACGTGGTGGTCGTCGAGCAGCTGGAGGAGCTGACGGTCACGGCTGGTGATGTGGGGGTAGATGGCCAGCAGGTTGGCCGAGCGCGATTGCGGCATAGGTAGATACACCCCTGGAGAGAGAGTCCCGTAGGGAGTCTGGATGAGTTGATCTCGATTTCGGTCATGGCGTCAGGTGGGTCGGGGCAGGTCAGGCACCTGACAGGCCGGGTGCACGGGGCTCGTGTGGGGTCTCGTGTCCCGGACACCCCCACACGAGCCCCTGGTGCCGCACCCAGCCCGAGCCCCCGAACGTCCCGCCGGGGTCAGCGGTCGTAGGGAGTCTGGATGAGTTGATCTCGATTTCGGTCATGGCGTCAGGTGGGTCGGGGCAGGTCAGGCACCTGACAGGCCGGGTGCACGGGGCTCGTGT
>JAEVHO010000829.1 GCA_016802835.1 Micromonospora sp. ATA32
GTCAACAGCATCCCGCTCTTCGTCAACGGTTTGCCGGCAGTGCGCTCGCCATGGCGTGGCCGGACCCTTTGCCCCACAGGCCTTGGTGGCCGCCTACGCAGGCCGCTCGTGGGTTCAGGCCGGGACGGACTCCATCGCCTGATGGATGACGGAGACCACCTCGGCCGGGTGCGACAGCATCACCAGGTGGGAGGAACCGATCTCGATGGCGTTGGTGCCGGCCCGCTGGTAGCCGAAGCGTTCCAGGTCGGGGTTGAGGGTCTGGTCGGCGGTGGCCACCGTGCCCCAGGACGGTTTCGACTTCCAGGCGGCGGCGGGGGCCTTGTCGGTGAAGGCGGCCATGGCCAGCGGTCGCTGGCTGACGGCCAGCACCCGGGCCAGGCCCGGTTCGACGTCGGCGGCGAAGATCGCCGGGAAATGGTCGACGTTCACCGAGATGTCGGTGCCCTGCTCACTCGAGCCCGGCATCGGGTACGAGGTTTGCACGAGCGCCTGTGCCAGTGGGGTGGCCGGGAAGTGGCCCTGCAGGTCGAACAGGTTTTCGCCCTCGTCGGGCACGTAGGCGGAGAGGTAGACGAGGGCCTGCACGTTCGACTCCGTTCCGGCGACGGTGACCACCGCGCCGCCGTAGGAGTGCCCGACCAGGACGACCGGTCCGTCGATCTGGCGAACCACGGAGGCGATGTAGGCGGCGTCGGTGATGAGGCTGCGGTTGGGCACGGCCGGCACCCGCACCGGTACGCCGGCGTCGAGCAGCGGGGGGACCACCCGGGCGAAGCTTGCGGCGTCGGCGAACGCCCCGTGCACGAGGACGACGGTCGGCTTCGGCATGCGTGCGCTCCAGACGCTGACGGTGAGTGTCGAACCTCGTGCCCAACGCTAGCAGCGTCCGCCCTGCGCTTCCGGAGTATCGAACGATCCGGCCGCTGCCTGACCTTCTCCCGTTTGGGCTGTTTCCGTCGATCCGAGCCCACTTCATCCGCCGCTGGCAGCACACCTTCCTCGATTCGCAGTACGCTGTCGGCTACTCGTGGGCATCGCCTTGCTGGCCGCGGCGTTTCTGCTGCTGGGGCGGGTGCCACGATTGGCTGTCGCGACCGCTGCCGCCGCGGTGCTGCAGTCTGTTGCAATGCTGGACTGGCGTGAGGCTGTGGGCAAACAGCCCGAGGTTTCCTCACCACCGTGCTGAGCCTCGCCGGTGGGCGCATGGGATGACGTCGTCGCTGCGGGTGCGATGTGCGCTCGGC
>JAEVHO010000830.1 GCA_016802835.1 Micromonospora sp. ATA32
CTCGGCCGCGCGGGTGACCAACGCCGCGAGGGCGTAGTGGACGATCAGCCAGGCCCAGATCTCCTGGTAGGCCAGTTCGGCCAGCTTCGAGCGCAGCACTCGGCCGGGGCCGCGTAGATGGGTCTTCAGTTGATCGTTGCTGGTTTCTTCTTCCCAGCGCAAGTGGTAGGTGTCGGCCAGCTCGTCGGCACGGGCATCACCCGGGTCCAGAATGCTGGTCAGCAGCACGATCAGCTCGCCGGTGCCGTTGCCGTCGCGGTCGGGCACGTCGTACTCGACCACCCGCACCAGATGCGCCTCGTCCGGATCGAGATCGCCGCCTGAGCGGGCGGTGGCCAGGATCCGGTCCCGGCGCCCGCCGCGGATCTTCGGATCGATCACCACGCTCAGATACGTGCCGTCGGCCACCACCTGCACCACCGGCAGCCGCAGCCCGGTCGGTGCCCGCCACAACAGCGCCGCCCCGGTAGCCGCCGCGGCAGACCACGCATCGAAGGAGTAAAACCCCCGGTCGGCGGTCAGCAACTCATCACGGCGCAGCCGCGGGTACAGCCGCGCGGCGAGGGTCTGCTCCCCGGTGCTATACCCGGCCACCTCGCAGGCCAGGAACGCGTGGGTGCCGCACTCGGCCAACGCCACCACCCGCGCCTTGCAAAACGCCGACCGGTTGTCCCCGGACCCGGCATAACCGAACTCGGCGGCGTTGCCGGGCGTGTCCGGAAGATCCACATCGAAGCCGTCGATCGCCAGCACCCGCCACCGGCGCAGCCACGCCCCCCGCGTCTCGGCCGTCCCCACCGGTTGCACCACCGACTCGAAAATCTCCGCCATCACCGGCGCGCCCAACCGCTTACGCGCCTGCGTGATCCCCGACGAGGTCGGCACGCTCCACCCGGCGTCCCAACACCCGAACCGGGTCAACGCCCCGGTGACCTTTGTCGCCACCTCCTCATAGTCATCCTCGGCGAACAGGCACAACGCCATCGTCAGATAGGCCACCACGTGCGGCGGCAACTTCCCATCCGAGCGCTTCGCCCCCACCCCGCACCCAGTGACCGCCGCATCCACCACATCCCGCGGCACCGAGGACACCAACACACCCAACGACACCTGATCCGGCGTCACCGCCACAGCCGAGGCCATGACCGGCAAGCACACCACCGCCCGCCCCGCTGATCACGCCGCCACGCCGAGCGTCCACAAACGACCAGCTCAAGCCATGATCAAACTAGGCTACGTGGCATTGG
>JAEVHO010000831.1 GCA_016802835.1 Micromonospora sp. ATA32
GGCGCTGGGTGGGTTCCTGCCGGCGATCTGGCTCGCCTACGGGCTCGACCTGGGGCTCGGCGGGATCTGGGCCGGGCTGACCCTGTTCGTCGTGATCCGGCTGGTCGCCCTGCTGCTGCGGCTGCGCTCCGGCGGCTGGGCCGTGGTCGGCGCGGTGCGCTGACGTTCGCGGCCACCGGTCCCCGGGGTGCGGGGCGGAGCGGGCGCATGATCATGGCATCCGTCGCCGGTGGCGGTGTCCCCGTGCCGGCGCCGGGAAGCCTTCTGGCAGGCTTGGCGGTCGTGAGCACAGACGGTCTGATCGTGGTCGACAAGCCCGGTGGCATGACGTCGCACGACGTGGTGGCGCGGATCCGGCGGCTGGCGCGTACCCGGCGGGTGGGGCACGGCGGCACGCTCGATCCCATGGCGACCGGGGTGCTGGTGATCGGGGTGGGCCGGGCGACCCGGCTGCTGACCTACGTGATCGGCGCCGGGAAGAGCTACACCGCCACCATCCGGCTCGGCCAGGCCACGGTCACCGACGACGCCGAGGGCGACGTGATCGCCACCACCCCGGCCGGCGCGGTGACCGACGAGGCAATCCGGTCCACGCTCACCGCGCTCACCGGCGAGATCGACCAGGTGCCGAGCGCGGTCAGCGCGATCAAGATCGACGGTCAGCGGGCGTACAAGCGGGTGCGCGAGGGGGAGAGCGTCGAGCTGCCGGCCCGCCGGGTCACCATCTCCCGCCTGGAGGTCCTGGCGATCCGCCGGGACACCCCGGACGTGGTGGACGTGGACGTGGACGTGACCTGCTCGTCCGGGACGTACATCCGGGCCATCGCCCGGGACGCGGGCCTGGCGCTCGGGGTGGGCGGCCACCTCACCGCGCTGCGGCGGACCGCGGTGGGCGGGTTCACCCTGGCCGAGGCCGCCACCCTGGACGAGCTGGAGCAGCGCGCCCCGGACGTGGTCAACCTGCCGCTCGACGCGGCGGCGGAGCGGTTCTTCCCGCGCCGGGAGGCGACCGCCGACGAGGCCACCGTGCTCTCCCACGGCGGCCCGCTCGACCCGGCCGGCATCGTCGGGCCGTACGCCGTCTTCGGTCCGGCCGGCGGCCTGATCGCTATCGTCAGCGAGCGGGACGGTCGGGCCCGCGCGGAGATCAACCTGCCGCTCGACGCGGCGGCGGAGCGGTTCTTCCCGCGCCGGGAGGCGACCGCCGACGAGGCCACCGTGCTCTCCCACGGCGGCCCGCTCGACC
>JAEVHO010000832.1 GCA_016802835.1 Micromonospora sp. ATA32
TGCGCGCGGTGTCGCTGGCCGCCACGGTCAGCACGCCGTCGACCAGCCGGCCGGCCAGGCGCTCCAGCGCCGCGCGCGCAGCGATGCCGGCAGGCTCGGCGAGGTGGCGAGGTCGAAGCTCAGCTCGACGCGGGAGTCCGTGGTGTTGACGCCCTGCCCACCGGGGCCGGAGGAGCGGGAGAAGCGTTCCCGCAGCTCAGCGCTGGGCACGACCAAGCGGTCGTTGACCCGCAGTCCGTCATCCACGTGCTGAGGTTAGCGCCCGGCCCGCGCGGAGTGCGTCGCCGATGGGGTGGGTGCCGGCTCGGCCCGGTCGTGGTCGGGTCCGGAGGCGGCGTACGCCACCGCGCCGATCAGCAGCAGCGCGATCACACCGATCTTCGTGGTGACCGCCCGGGTCAGCAGCCACGCGGTGCGGCGGGCGCCGGGCACCGTGTTCTTGATGGTCTTGTAATCCTTCCAACCGCGCCGCGCCCGGGAGTACGCCGCACCCACTCCGCATCCGATGACCAGGCCCACCAGCAGCAGGGCCACGAGAAGAGGTTGCTCCATCCACGTCAGTATCCATACTCAGCGTAATATTTCCATGGGCCGATGGTGTCGCGCCGGATATCCGACAGTTTTCCCGTTCCGACCGCCCCGGCCGGGCACGACCGCGCAGCTCAGCCGCCCTTGCCGATGATGGTGTCCGCGGTCTGCTGGACCTGGTCGATCGGAATGGCGAAGCCGATCCCGATCGAGCCGTTGCCGTCGATCGTGGCGATCGCGGTGTTCACCCCGACCACCTCGCCGCGCGCGTTGACCAGCGGGCCGCCGGAGTTGCCGGGGTTGATCGAGGCGTCGGTCTGCACCGCCGTGTGCCGGCCGGTGCCCAACCGGACCTGACGGTCCAGGGCGCTGACGATGCCGGCGGTGACCGTACCGGCCAGGCCGAGCGGGGAGCCGACCGCCAGCACCGGTTCGCCGACCCGGGTGGATCCCGGCTTGGCCAGCGGCAGCGGCGCCAGTCCGGCCGAGGCGGGCACCCGGAGCACCGCCAGGTCGCTGCCCGGCTCCCGGCCGACCACCTCGGCGGTGAACCGCCGGCCGTCCGGCATTTCCACCGTCACCGCTCCCCCGCCGCCCTTGGTCAGGATGTGGTCGTTGGTGATGATGTGCTGCTGGTCGTCGATGGCGAACCCGGAGCCGGTCGCCGTGGCGCGCCGGCGGCGCCGACCATCACCGACCACACCCCC
>JAEVHO010000833.1 GCA_016802835.1 Micromonospora sp. ATA32
TCCCGGCGCGACGCCCCGCAGTCCGGCGGCGGAGCGGGCTGCCAAGCGGAGCGGGCTGCCAAGCGGAGCGGGCTGCCAAGCGGAGCGGGCTGCCAAGCGGAGCGGGCTGCCAAGCGGAGCGGGATCGGGATACGGAGAAGGGCCCCGGAGACATCTCCGGGGCCCTTCTCGAAACAGTAGCGGGGACAGGATTTGAACCTGCGACCTCTGGGTTATGAGCCCAGCGAGCTACCGAGCTGCTCCACCCCGCGTCGCCTCAGCAAGCTTAGCGCATCTCCCGGATGGAGATCACCCGGGGGCTCCCGAAACACCCGCCGGCCGATCCACCCGCCTGCCGATCCACCCGCTGGCCGATCCACCCGCCTGCCCACACGGCGCCGCGGCTACCGGGCCGGCACCCGACGGAGAAACTGAAACGGCCCCAAGGAGTGATCCTCGGGGCCGTTCATCATGGTAGCGGGGACAGGATTTGAACCTGCGACCTCTGGGTTATGAGCCCAGCGAGCTACCGAGCTGCTCCACCCCGCGTCGACCTGCTAACCGTAGCGCACCGGCACCCTGCACCGCAAAACGGCCCGATATCCGGCCGAGAAGAGCCCCGCCGAGCTGCGCTCACACCACCTGCGGGGCCGAAAGCGGTGCCCCGGCCCGTCCGGTCAGCCCAGCCAGGCCTCGATCGCGGCCACCGCCCGGCGGCTGTAGTCGTCGACCTGGGTGCGTTCGCTGGAGCTGCCCTCCCAGCCCTGCTCCCAGAGCACGGTGACCACCTCGCCGACCCGAATGGCCCGGATCAACCGGATCTCCTCGTCGCCGGTGGGGTCGCCGTTCGCGTCCAGGAAGGGCGTGCGGATCTCGAACAGCACGGACTCGTCTCCGAAGCCGCGGTCGGTGAGCAGCCGTTGCCGGGACGTCGTGCCCTGCGACGACTGCTGCTCGGGGCAGCTCCGGACGGCTTGCCGCAGCTCGCCCATCCAGTCGGCGGCGTGGCCGGAGCGGTAGCTGGCGATGCTGTGCTGGTAGCTGCCGTCCGGCACGTTGCCGACCGGGGTCGCCGGCAGCTTGGCGATCAGGTGTCTGGTCCGGCGCTGCACCAGCGAGGCGTCGCTCGGATAGCGGGCGCCACAGAGCGTCGGCAGCGCCGCGCCGTCGACGAACACCGGCGGGCTGCCGGCCGTGGTGGCCTCCGGCTGGGCGAAGAACGCCCGGTCCGGGACGCTCGTCGGCACGCGAG
>JAEVHO010000834.1 GCA_016802835.1 Micromonospora sp. ATA32
ACCCTCGCCTCGATGACCCCCCAGGCGGCCCTGCCCAGTCCCAGCACCGCCGTCTGGCAGCTCGGTCCGGTGCCGATCCGGGCGTACGCGCTCTGCATCGACCGCCCAGGTGAGCGCGCTCATGGACAACGAGCGTACGGCCGGGAAAACCAGAAGTCATCCGACGTACGACGGTCACCCGACCGGGGTGCCGCCGCAGTGGTCCGCAGCGGTAGCGTGTGCACCCGTGACCCTCGCCTCGATGACCCCCCAGGCGGCCCTGCCCAGTCCCAGCACCGCCGTCTGGCAGCTCGGTCCGGTGCCGATCCGGGCGTACGCGCTCTGCATCATCCTCGGCATCGTGGTGGCCTGCGTGGTGACCGAGCGCCGGCTGCGCCAGCGCGGGGTCGCGCCCGGCGCGGTGCTCGACATCGCGGTCTGGGCGGTGCCGACCGGCATCATCGGTGCCCGGATCTACCACGTGATCACGTCCCCCGAGAAATACTTCGGCGCCGGCGGTGAGCCGCTCAAGGCGTTCGCGATCTGGGAGGGTGGCCTCGGTATCTGGGGCGCGGTCGCCGGCGGGGCGATCGGCGCGTACATCGCCGCCCGCCAGCTCGGCATCCCGTTCGCCGTGGTCGCCGACGCGCTCGCGCCCGGCCTGCCGCTGGCCCAGGCCCTCGGACGGTTCGGCAACTGGTTCAACAACGAGCTGTACGGTGGCCGGACCACCCTGCCCTGGGGCATGGAGGTCCACGTGATGGACCCGGACAATCCCGGCCGCGCGCTGCGTGACGACTCCGGCCAGCCGGTGCTCAAGGACGGGCTCTACCACCCGACCTTCGCGTACGAGGCGGTGTGGAACATCGGCGTGGCGGCGCTGGTGCTGGTGCTCGACCGGCGGTTCAAGTTCGGCCGGGGCCGGGCGTTCGCGCTCTACGTGATGGGCTACACCGCCGGCCGGTTCTGGATCGAGCTGATGCGTACCGACGAGGCGAACACCATCCTCGGCGTACGGCTCAACGTGTGGACGGCCGGGCTGGTCTTCCTCGGCGCGCTGATCTACTTCGTGCGGGTGCGCGGGCCCCGGGAATACCTCATCCCGGTCGGCGCCGCCGCCACCCCGACCCCGCCCGCCGGCGGCGACGTGTCCCAGGTCGACCTCTCCCGCCGGGAGAACGGGCCGCAGGCGGTCGCGCCGGAGGGCTACCGGGTGGTCGGCGAGGAGCAGTTCCGCGCCTGGCGGGAGAC
>JAEVHO010000835.1 GCA_016802835.1 Micromonospora sp. ATA32
GGGACCGCTCCGCCGTTGCCCGCCGCAGCGCGGCGGCTGCTGCGGCCCGCTCGGCCAGCGCCTGGTCGAGGCGGGAGGCGGCGGCCGCGGCGGACTCCTGGCGGGCGCGCAGCGTCGCGGCCGCCCGGTCCAACTCCCGCAGCGCCGCGTGGATCGGGGAGATCGGCGGCAGCTGCGCTCCGGCAGCGTCGACGGCGACCAGCAGCTCCTCGTCGGCAGCGCGGTCGCGGTCCACCGCATCGAGATCGGCCTCAACGACCGCCAACATCCGGTCGCACTCGGCGATCCGGGCGGCGCGGCGGGCCGCCCGGGCGGTCGCGCCGATGTACTCGCACTCCATCTTGGCGAACCGGCCGACGCCGACGCCCTGGGCGTACCTGCCGTCCACGCCCACCACGACCGGCGCGGTGGCCTCCGGCGTGACGGCGTCGGCCAACGCTATCGAGGCGAGCACATCGGTGATCCGGGCGGCGGGTACGTCGTCGTGGTCCTCGGCGGTCAGCACGTCGGCGAGCGTGGGGCCGGTCGGGCGGCGGCCCGGCGGCAGCGGCAGCAGGTAGCCGTCAAGGTCGTCGCCGGCCAGCCCGGTCGTCAGGTCGTCCGGCCCCGGGTGCAGCCAGGCGTCCAGCAGGCCGGCGGCGTGCAGGGCCGCCTCGATGGCGGCCGCGTCGGCTCCGGTCACCGCATCGGTGAAACGGACCAGCCGCCACAGCGGCGCTCCCGGCCTGCCGGCCCGCGCCGCCCGACGGGTCACCGGGGCGGGCGGCGCATCGTCGTGCTCGGCGGCGATCCGGTCACGTTCGGCGACGAGCTCGGCTCGCCGGTCGGCCAACGTCGTGCGGCGGGCTGCCAACGCCGCGAGCCGGTCCCGGCGCTGCCTTACGCCGACGGCGGTGGCCGCTGCCCACACCTCGCGGAGCGTTTGCGCGCCGGGCTCGCCTGCGGCATCGACCGCCTCACCCAGCCGGGCCGCCAGGCCACGCTCCCCAACGCGGTCGGCGCCGCCGGGCAGCCCGCGTCGGAGAGCAGCCGCGAGTGGTTGTCCGCCCACCGGCCGACCTGGACGTGCACCTGCGCGCGGGCGTCGGCGACCGCCGCCTCGGCGCGCTGTTCGGCCTGCTCGGCGTCGACGACAGCCTCCGCCGAGCCCGCCGCGTCGGCCGCCGCCCGGGCGTGGTCCCGCTCGGCCTGGCCGTGCCGGGCCGCCTGCTCTCGGACGGCGCGTACATC
>JAEVHO010000836.1 GCA_016802835.1 Micromonospora sp. ATA32
AATGTCAAGCAGCAGCCTCGGTGAGGTGGTGCGACCAGGCGGTCGCCTCGTCGTAGGGTGTGCCGGTTTTGAGGCATCCGTGGAGGATGCCGACAAGCCGGTTGGCGAGCTGGCGGAGGGCGGCGTTGTAGTCAGCGCCACGGCTGCGTTGCCGGTCGTAGTAGGCCCTGGCACCCGGGGAGTTTCGCAGCGAGGCAAACGCCTGGGTCATGAGCGCGTCGATGAGCCGATCGTTGTGCACGAACCGGGCGGCGACGACCTTCTTCTTGCCGGAGGCGCGGGTGATCGGGCTGGTCCCGGCGTAGTTCTTACGGGCCTTGGCCGAGGCGTACCGGTCGTGCTCGTCGCCGAACTCTGCGAGCACCCGGGCGCCGAGGACCGCTCCCAGGCCAGGCTGGGACAAGACAATCTCAGCGTCCGGGTGCCGCCCAAAATGGGCCTCGACCTGCCCTTGCAGGATCTTGACCTGCTCGTTGAGCGTGACCAGGACCGCGACCAACGCGCGGACCGACGCGGCGTAGGCCGCGGTGACCACGGCGGGCTGCCCGAGGTACTCCCCGCGCAGCACAGCCTGGATCGTCGCGGTCTTCTCCGCGATGTCGCGGCGGCGGGCGCGTTTGAGGGCCGCGCTGATCTGCGCGGTGCTCAGCCTGGCCGCGCTGGCCGGGTCGGGGGCCTTGGCCAGCAACTCCAGGGTGTCGGTGGCGTGCAGGTCCTCGAACGCCTGCAACGCGGCGGGGAAGTACTCCCGCAGCGCGTGGCGCAGCCGCTGCCCGGCCCGAGTCCGCTCCCAGATCAACGTCTTATGCATGCGGGTGACGACCTTGACCGCCTCGGCCTCGGCGGTATCACCCGCGACCGGGCGCAACTGATGCGAATCGGTCCGCACCATGTCAGCCAGCATGTGCGCGTCGGCCGCGTCGCTCTTGGCGCCCGACACCGCGAGGCGTTCCCGATACCTGGCCGCCTGCAACGGATTGACCGCGAACACCGTGTACCCCGCGGCGATCAACGCCTGCACCCACGGACCCCGATCGGTCTCGATCCCGATCTTCACCAGCCCGGCGGCATCCTCGACGTCGTCGCCGAGCTGCGCACCGATCATCGCGTGCAGCCGGGCGATCCCCGCCACGCCTTCAGGCAGGCGGGCCTTGGCCAGCCGGCGCCCGGCGGCGTCCATCAACTCGACGTCGTGGTGGTCCTCGGCCCAGTCATCTCCAACGAACAGC
>JAEVHO010000837.1 GCA_016802835.1 Micromonospora sp. ATA32
AGCCGTTTCGCCACGCCCCGCCACCCGTGGGCGTGGCGGGACGCCCCGGCGCCCCGCCATGAGAGAGAGACACGATGCTGACCGTCCTGAGCCTGGTCGCGCGACGACTCCTGACCCTGATCCCGCTGGTGCTGGGCATCACGCTGTTCGTCTTCGTGATCATGCAGTTCTCGCCGATCGACCCCGCGCTGTCCGTCCTCGGGGACCAGGCGACCCCCGCGCAGGTCGAGGCGTTCAAGGCCGCCAACGGCCTCAACGACCCGCTTCCGCTGCGCTACCTCCACTTCCTGGGCGACCTGGCCCGCGGTGACCTGGGCATGACCTTCCCGCCCTCGGTGCCGGTCGCGGACAAGATCGCCATGGCGCTGCCCCTGACGATCCAGCTGACCGCGCTGGGTGTGCTCGGCGCGCTGGTCATCGCGATGGCCCTCGGCATCCCCGCCGCGCTGTACCGGGACCGCTGGCCCGACCAGGTCATCCGGTTCGTCTCCATGGCCGGGATCGCCACCCCGTCCTTCTGGCTGGCGCTGCTGTTCATCCAGGAGTTCGCGGTGCGGCGCCCGATCCTTCCCGACGGGTGGGTACGTCAACCCCGTCGACTCGGTCGCCCTCTGGATCCAGTCCCTCGCCCTGCCGGCGCTCGCGCTCGCCGTACCAGTCGGATGTTCGCTCGCTCGGATCGTGCGTACGTCGATGGTCGAGGAGCTCGACAGGGACTACGTTCGTACGGCGATCGGGGCCGGCCTGCCGCCTCGCGTGGTGATCGGGCGCAACGTGCTGCGCAACGCGCTGGTCAACCCGCTCACCGTGCTGGGCCTGCGCATCGGTTACCTCATCGGCGGCACGGTCGTCATCGAGGCCATCTTCTCGCTGCCGGGCATGGGCACCCAGATCATGAGCGCAGTGCAGCAGAACGACACCGCGCTGGCGCAGGGCACCGTCCTGACGATCGCCCTCGGGTTCGTCGTGGTGAACCTGATCGTCGACATCCTCCACCTCTTCGCCAATCCTCGACTGCGCGGAGGCCACTGATGCGCCGGACCCTCACCGCCCAGCTGTCGCGCCCCGGCGTCGCCTTCACCCGGCTCGGCGTCACCGCCCGGATCGCGCTCGGTTTCGTCCTGCTCATCGTCCTGGTGGGCGTCTTCGCCCCGCTGCTGATCCGGTACGATCCCGCGCAGGCCGGGCTCGGTCCGGCGCTGACCGGCCCGAACGGCGACTTCTGGT
>JAEVHO010000838.1 GCA_016802835.1 Micromonospora sp. ATA32
GACGGCCCGCCCGCTGTGTTGACCGGCCGAGCGACGACGGCTCGGACCTGGCGGTTGGCCACGCTCAACGCGGCGGTCCACGAGCTGCGGTGCGACCTCTCCGCCGAGCCACCAGCGCTGGCCCACGCCAACGAGGTTGACGCCGGACCCGGAGGATACGACGTGGTGCTGCTCAATCCGCCGTTCGGCAAGACCGAGTGGGAGCCGGCACCAGGTGCCGAGCGGGAGTGGTTGTGTGGCCGACCAGCGGCGTACGACACCGCCTCGGCCTGGTTGCAGACGGTGGTGGCGGCGCTGGCGCCGGGGGGTCGGGCTGCGGTGGTCATGCCGTACCGCGTCGCCTCGCATCTCAGCGATCAGCAGCGCCCGGTGCGCGAGGGAATGGTCGAACATGGCGTCGTGCGATGCGTCATCACGCTACCCAGGAACCTGTTCCGCGAGACCGCGAACCCGGTCACCGTGTGGATCCTGACGCACCCCAACAGATCCGCCGCGCGAGGACATCCTGCTGATCGACGCCCGGCAGGCGACGCGGGCCAACGGCAGCTACCGGGTGCTGACCGAGGAGGGCTGCGCCGCCATCCTCCACACCTACCGACGCTGGCTGCACGGCTCGACAGCGTCGCCCCAGGCCATATTCCCATTAACCGCGGTCGCGGTAACCCGGGACCAGGTCCCGCGACCATGACTACGCCCTCCAGCCCGACGCCTACCTGGCGTCACCACCACGTGCGACGGGACGATCGGCTGCCCGGCCAACGGACACCGACTGATCCATCCGATCGAACCGGCCCTATCGAGGACTGGCTCGATCACCCTCCGGGGCGCAGGGCAGAGACGACCAAGGACAGTCTCATAGGTGTCGTCTCGGACGACTGGTGGGTAGGCAACCTCGACCAACGATGCGACATTCAACCCGGCCCTTCCGGAACCCTCTTGGCCAAGTCCGACTACGTGCACGACGGAATCCCTTTGGTCATGGCTGGCGACATCTGTGACGGTGGCATCGCCCCAGACCCGAAGGCGCAGGTGAGCCGCCAAACTGCTGAACGGCTGAAGGACTACCGCCTGCAATCCGGCGACATCCTGCTGGTCCGGATCGGGGAGACAACACGGTTCGGCATCGTCACCGCGCAGGCAGACGGTTGGCTGATGGGCAACACCTGCATCCGGCTGCGTCCACACCCGCAAGTCACGCCAGCGTTCCTGGCCCACTACCTCGGCC
>JAEVHO010000839.1 GCA_016802835.1 Micromonospora sp. ATA32
CCGGAGTGCCGGGCGCGGGCGACACCGGGACGTCGCGGCCGGGCACCGCGGCGGACGCCCGCGCCGCGTGGGCGACGGACTCCGCCCGTTCCAACCGGGCCCGGGCGCCCATGGTGCGCCCCGGAAGCCGGACATCACCGCGGGAGAGCTGCGACACGAACCACGCCGGCAGGTAGCCCTCGATCGGCAGGCCCGGGTTGACCGCCAGCCACCACTCGTGGTTGGGCCAGTCGGTGGCCAGGTCGGAGTAGGCGGCGCGACGGCTGGAACTCGCGTTCTCGCCGAGACAGGCCCGCAGCGCGGCGGGCGAGGTGAAGGCCAGCACGTGGGTGCGCCCGTCGGTCGTCCAGGTGCCCCAGCCCATCGGCGCCTGACCGGCGAGCGCCTCCGCGGAGACCGGCAGCAGGAGGTCGGTGCGGGCCAGGATCCGGAAGTAGAGCTCCTGGTCATTGGCGCGCAGCGCGTCCCGCATCGCCACCTCGGCCTCGGTGGCCGGTTCCCAGTCGGTCACGGCCACCTCCCCTCCCGCGAACAGGCCATAGGCATCGCGTACAACCTACAAGGTAGTAACAAGATCACAACGGCTGGCCGGCGGCGGCCCGCCGGCCGATCGGGAAGGCGATAACATCCCGTTCCGGAGCCGACACGATACGGAGGCGGCCGATGCCCCGGCGCAGCACGCGCCCCGCCCTCACGGCCCTGACGGCGGCCCTGCTGACCGGGCTGCCGGTCGTGGCGACGTTGCCCGCCGCGCCGGCGTGGCGGCGCCGGCCTGCGCCGCGCCGCTTGCCCCCGGTCCGCCCGATCGCGGAATCACCGACTCGGGGGTCGCCGGCGGCATCCGCAGCTGGCCGGCCGGGTGCTCGGCGGCACCGACTTCCTCGACCGGGGCGGGGACGGCAGCCGCGACTGCGCCGGGCACGGCACCGGCGTGGCGAGCATCATCGCGGCCATCCCCGGGGCGGGAGTGGCCTTCCACGGGCTGGCGCCCGGAGCCCGGATCCTCCCGGTACGCGTGAGTGAGCAGCAGGTGGTCGAGGGCCGGGAGTCGGGGCGTACGGTCAATGCGGCGGAGTTCGCCCGGGCCATCCGCTGGGCGGTGGACCACGACGCCGACGTGCTCAACCCGGTACGCGTGAGTGAGCAGCAGGTGGTCGAGGGCCGGGAGTCGGGGCGTACGGTCAATGCGGCGGAGTTCGCCCGGGCCATCCGCTGGGCGGTGGA
>JAEVHO010000840.1 GCA_016802835.1 Micromonospora sp. ATA32
CCGCGGCCGGCGCGGCGAGCCCCGGCCGGCTGTGCCCGGACCGAGCCGTCCGTCCAGGTCGCCGTGGTGTGGAGCGCCGAGGAGCTGGCCCGGTTCGGGGAGGTGCGGGCCGGCTACGGCGCGCCGGTGAACGTGATCAGCGCCGGGGACGACATCGACGCCTTCCTGCGCGCCCGGCACCTCGCCGGGACCAGCCCGGACGTGGCGATCCTGCCCCGACCGGGCCTGGTCACCGAGTACGCGCGGCGGGGTTGGCTGGGCGAGGTGAGCCCTTCGGAAAGCTACGCCGTACCGGACGCGATGGCCGATCTGCTCACGGTCGGCGGGCGACGCTACGGCGTCTGGGTGAAGGCGGCCCACAAGTCGCTGATCTGGCACTTCCCGTCCATGCTCGCCCAGCCGCCGCGCAGCTGGGACGAGCTGGTGTCGCTGACCCGCCAGCTCGGGGCACGGGCCCGCGCCGGCGACGACCCGGCCCCGTTGTCCATCGGCGCCGCCGACGGCTGGGTGCTCACCGACTGGTTCGAGAACGTGCTGGCCGACGTGGCGACGCCCGGGTTCTACGACGGGCTCGCCCGCGCGGAGGAGGACTGGCAGGGCCGGTCCGTCCGGGACGCCCTCGACCGGCTCGCCGAGCTGTGGAGCATCGCCGGCGCGTTCCCCGGCGGCGGCCGGCGTGCGCTGCTGACCCAGTACGAGGAGTCGGTCATCCAGGTGGTGAACCGGCGACGGGCGATCATGGTGTTCGAGGGCGACTTCGTCGACGGCGTGGTCCGCCGGTTCCGGCGGGGTCCGGAGTGGCCGGTCACCTTCCGGTTCCCCAGCGCCCGGGTCGGCGGTGGGGGCCCGCTGATCGTCGGCGGCGACGCGGCGGTGGCGTTCGCCGGTTCGGCGGTGGGCGCGGATTTGGTGCACTGGCTCACCGACCGGACGGCGTTCGGCCCGTGGCTGCGGGGCGGCGGTTACCTCTCCCCCGACGTCGGCGTCCCGCTGACCAGCTACGTCGACCCGGTACGCCGGCAGCTCGCCGCCGAGATCCGCAGCGCGGGCACCCTGCGCTTCGACCTGTCCGACCGGCTGCCCGGGCCGTTCACCGGCTCCGACGGCACTGGCATCTGGCGCATCATGCAGGACTTCTTCGCCGACGTCACCGACGGGGTGCCGGCCGCCGAGGCGGTCCGGCGGGCCACCGGGCAACTGGCCGCCGCGGCCCGGTCGGCAG
>JAEVHO010000841.1 GCA_016802835.1 Micromonospora sp. ATA32
AGGTGCTGCTCGCCATCGCCGTGCTGCCGCTGCTGCGCCGGGCCCGCCGACACGCCGGCCCGTCCGGGCCGGAGCCGGTGTCGCGGCGGGTGGTCGCGACGGTCGAGCTGCTGCTGATCGCCGCCGCGCTCGCGTTGCCCGCAGCCCTGCTGGCCGACGCCGTGCCGTGGTGGCGGGGCGACCACGCCGGCTGGTATTTCGCGGTGGTGGCCGTGCTCCTGCTGGTCGGCACGACGGCGCTGGTCCGGTTCGCCCCCGGGCACGGCCGTACGCTCGGCCCGCTCGGCGCGGTCGCCGGCCTCGCCACCCTGATCGTCGGCGCCGACGTGCTGACCGGCGCCCGGTTGCAGCTCAACGGGGTGGTCGGCTACTCCGCGCTGGAGGGCGGCCGGTACGCCGGACTCGGCACCGTCGGGCTCGGCGTGTTCCTGGCCGGTGCCCTGCTCAGCGCGGGCTGGCTGGCCCAGCGGATACGCCGGGAGTGGCGGCCGATGGTCATGGTCGCTGTCGGCGGTCTCGCGGTGGTGATCGTCGGCAGCCCCTACCTCGGGGCGGACCCGATCGGCGCGGTCGCGCTGACCGCCGGGGTGAGCGTGGCGGCGGCGATCAGCACCGGCGGCTGGTTGACCATCAGCCGGCTTGCCTGGGCGACGATGGCCGGGCTCGCGGTCACCATCGGCTTCGCGGTGGTGGACCTGCGTCGGCCGGCCGTCGAGCAGGGCAGCGTCGGCCGGTTCCTCGCCGCTCTCGGCGACGGCACCGGCGGGCTGACCGTGCACCGCGCCAGCACGGCCAACTTCGAGACCCTGGTCAACAGCCCGCTCAGCATCGTGGCCGTGGTCGGCGCGCTGCTGGTCTGGTTCGCCCTGCTCCAGCCCTGGGGCGGCCTGATGCGTCTGTTCGGCATCTACCCGGCGGTCCGGGCGGCGATGGCAGGGACCGCGGTGGCCGCGGTGACCGGCGGGGTGCTGGGCGGTTCGGCCCTGGACGTGGCCGGCACGGCGGCGCGCTGGTGGTGCCGATGGCCGCGCTGGCGGCGCTGCGGGTGCTGGACCACTCCACGGACCGCACCCTGCCCGGTCCCGGCCGCCAGGGCGACGATGGCCCGGCCGCCCCGATCGGCGATGCCCGATCGCGACCGGCACGAGATCCTCCCCAGCACCCTGAAGGGCCCGTTCCCGGAGGGCTCGCAGTCGCCGTCTTCGGAA
>JAEVHO010000842.1 GCA_016802835.1 Micromonospora sp. ATA32
GTACTCGCCCAACGGGGCGGCGCTGACCACCGCGACCAGGCCGGCGGCCCGCACCGCGCGGAGCGGCCCGCCGTCCATGCCGACCACCGCGGCCAGCGTCGCCGGGTCGGCGTTCCGGACCACGCCGTGCAGCCAGGAAGCGACACCGTCCGCCGCTCCGGTGACCACCTCGGCCTCAGCCGTCGAGCTCATCCCATTCCTCCTCCTGTGTCGCCCGGCGCTCGGCCCGCCCGGCGACCCGGGGCCGCCGTTCGGCCTCGACCTCCTCCGGGTCCCGGGGGCCGGGCTCGACCGGAGGGCGCGCCTTGGAGCTGAGCCACGGGTCGTGCTCCCACCAGTCGATGCCGATCTGCCGCGCGGTGTCGACCGAGGCGATGACCAGCCGCAGCTTCAGCGTCAGCAGCTCGATGTCCAGCAGGCTGACCCGGATGTCGCCGGCGATCACGATGCCCCGGTCGAGCACCCGTTCGAGAATGTCGCCGAGGTTCGCCGGCTCGTGTCCGGCGCCCATCACCTGGCCGGTGTTCTGCACCACCGAGGGTGGCCGCGGACCGGTCATCTCAACCACCGTCGCCCTTTCCCCGCTGGTAGCGGCGCGTCCGCCGATATCCCAGCAGCCCACCCTCGATGTCGAGTTCGACCTCGTAGAGGCCGAGCAGGTCGGTGGAGGCCGGGATGCGATGGTCCTCCACCACCTCCACCCCGATCAGCCAGCCGTCGTCGGACGGCTGGATCGAGGTGATGCCGAGCGGGTCCTTGCCGGTCAGCCCGACGACCTGCCGCAGCCCCTCCCGGGCCGCCTCGGCGGCCGTGACCGGTTCGAGGTATTCCTCGTCCTCGTACCGGTCCTCCGGTTCGCGCTGCCGCTCACGTTCACCGTCACCCCGAACACGTCCTGGCGCCATCCCGCTCACCTCCCTCGCCGTCGGTCCGGGTCATCCCGTCGGTCGACCCGACGAGGCTGGCCGGCCACCGCCCGCCGTTCGGCCCGTGGCCCGCCGGCCGGCCGTGGCTCGCCGGTCGGCCACCGCCCGCCGGTCGGGGCGTGCGGGCCCGGCGCGGGGTCCGGCGAGGCCGCGCCCGCCGGCGCGACCGGGCTCGCTGGTGACCCATTGGAGGACTTCGTCTTGGCCGTGCACGAGCCGGTCACCAATGTCGTGCGCCACGGTGGCGGCAGCG
>JAEVHO010000843.1 GCA_016802835.1 Micromonospora sp. ATA32
CGTACCCTGGATCAGGCCGCCGGTGACCGACGGGGCCGGCGTCGGCGATCCGCCGGCCACGGCGCCCGGGTGCGGCGCAAGGGCCGGGGCCGGTCGGAGCCCCGCGGGTACGGGCAGCGCGCTGCCCTTGACGAACTCGTCCCAACTAACGTTCCAGGCCGTCCATCCGTTGCCGGGATCCAACTGCACCTCGGTGCCCTTGAAGGTGACCAGGTCGCCGACCTGGGTGACGCCCATCAGCCAGTCCGCGGCGGCCGAGGAGACGTTGGTGCAGCCGTGCGAGACGTTCGTGCTGCCCTGGTCCCCCTCGGACCACGGCGCCGCGTGGATGAACTCGCCGCCCGCGGTGAGCCGCTGGGCGTCCTCGACGTCGACCACGTAGCCGCCGTCCGGCGCGCCCCGGGTGTCGAAGGTGGTCTGCTCGTGCTTTTCCATGATCACCATCTTGCCGCTGGAGGTCGGCGTGCTCGGCTTGCCGAGGCTGACGGGGATCTTGCGGAGCAGCTTGCCGTCGCGCAGGACGGACATCTGCTTGGTGGCGTTGTCGATTTCCAAGGCGACCTGTCGACCGATCTTGGAGGTGGCGGTGCGGTCGGCGTCGCCGATCCGGTCCTTGCCGATCGGCAGGCCCTGCAAACCTGCCCGGACGCTGATCGTCGTGCCGGGCCGCCAGAAATCGGGTGCCCGGTAATAGACCTGACTGCCGTCATTCAGCCAGGACCAGGCCCCCGGCTGCGGGGGATCGGTCTTGACAAACAATCGGCGCTGCACATCCGCTCTGGCCTCTTTGGCAATGGGCGGGTCGAACGAGACGGTTACCGGCATGGCCGTGCCGTATGTCTGTTTGCCGGTGAAATACAAAGTGCTGGTGATCGCTGGTTTCGTCGATATCGGCATCGTGGTGAAGGTGGTCTTCCGGGTGGCGCTCTTCCCGGAGTCGCCGGTGGCGGTCACTTCCGCGGTGTAGGTGCGCCGGGGCTGCAACGGCGTGGTCGGCACCCAGGTCGACCCGTCCTCCCGAGGTTCCGCCTTCACCTGCGTCCCCTTGTCGTCAGTGATCCGTACGGCGGTGATCCGCCCGCCCTTGACGGCGGTCCCCACCTCCGGCGCTGACGGGCACGTCGCGGGCCCGGTCAACGGGTGTCACGGTCAGTTCCGGCGGCGCGGCCCGCCCCTT
>JAEVHO010000844.1 GCA_016802835.1 Micromonospora sp. ATA32
CGCGTGACCTGGCAGTCGCCCGCCCGGCTCCTGCTGCTGCTGGGTGTGCTCGCCCTCGCGGTGGGTTTACCTGATGGCCCAGCGGCGCGCAGCCGGTACGCGGTCCGCTTTCACCAACCTGCGGCTGCTCGACCGGGTGGCGCCGAACCGGCCGACCTGGCGACGGCACCTGCCGGCGGGCCTCTTCCTGGCCATGCTGGCGCTGCTCGTCGTCGGCTTCGCCCGGCCGAGCGCCGAGGTACGGGTGCCCCGGGAGCGGGCCACCGTGGTGGTGGCGGTGGACGTCTCCACCTCGATGCTCGCCACCGACGTCGACCCGGACCGGCTCACCGCGGCCAAGCAGGCGGCCGGCCGGTTCGTCGACGGGCTGCCCGACGAGTTCAACGTCGGCCTGGTCGCGTTCGCCGGCAGCGCCGTGGTCCTGGTGCCGCCCGGCACCGACCGGAAGGCGTTGCACGAGGGGATCGACCGGCTCGCCGAGGGGAGCACCGGGGTCCAGGGCACCGCGATCGGCGAGGCGATCAGCACCTCGCTGGGAGCGGTGAAGGGACTGGACAGCCAGGCGGCCAAGAACCCGCCGCCGGCCCGGATCATCGTGCTCTCCGACGGGGCGAACACCTCGGGCATGGACCCGATGGAGTCCGCCGCGGACGCCGTCTCGGCCAAGGTGCCGGTGCACACCATCTCGTTCGGCACCCCGTCCGGGTTCGTGGACCGGGGCGGCCGGCCGATTCAGGTCCCGGTGGACGGGGTGACCCTCAAGGCGGTCGCCGAGGAGACCGGTGGCAAGTTCCACGAGGCCGGCAGCAGCCAGGAGTTGCGCGCCGTCTACGAGGACATCGGGTCCTCGGTCGGCTACCGCACCGAACGCCAGGACATCTCCGCCCGGTTCATCGGTCTCGGGCTGGTCTTCGCCATGGGCGCGGCGGCCGGCTCCATGCGGTGGTTCTCCCGCCTGCCCTGAACGCACCGGACGACACGTGAGGAGCGGACGCATGGCAGTGCAGACCGGACTGGGCGAGCCCCGGGGCCCCTGGTTCATCTCACCGGAGCTCGACCCGGACGGGCGCGGGCGGTGGGACGTACCCGGGTCGGGCCCGGACCAGGCACGGCGGCGCTGGCAGGGCCGGTTGCTGGCCGGGCTGGCGGTGGTGGCGCTCTCCACCGCCTCCGGCG
>JAEVHO010000845.1 GCA_016802835.1 Micromonospora sp. ATA32
CGGCCAGCGCGGCGTCGGCCCGCCACCCGGCCGCCGGCACCACCAGCCCCGGCACGCCGGCCAGCCCGTGCGCCAACCGGTACGCGTCGTCCGGTCAGCCCGGCCGCCACCTCCCGCAGCCCGTCCGGCTGGACGGTGAACGGTTCCTCGGTCATCGCTGGGCTCCTCGGGCTCGCCGAACATCGACGGCGACGACGCTAGGCGGCGCCCCGGGGCGGCGGCCGGCCCTGTGGACAGCGGGCTCCGGTCGTACCGGAGGGTTGTCCACAGGCATTGCCCACCGCGGACCCGCTGGCTAATCTGTGCCCCCGCCCGCCGGTAGGGTGATCTCGTGATCGTCGCGGTCGGCATCGACGTCGTGCTGGTGGACCGGTTCGCCCGGGCCCTGGCGCGGACGCCGCTGCTCGCGGACCGGCTCTTCACCGAGGCCGAGCGGTACACCCGTTCCGGCAACCCGCGCTCGCCGGAGTCGATGGCGGCCCGGTTCGCGGCGAAGGAGGCGGTGGCCAAGGCGCTCGGCGCGCCGGGCGGGCTGAGCTGGCACGACTGCGAGATCGTGCCGGACCCGGACGGCCGCCCCTGGCTGACCGTTTCCGGCACGGTGGCGGCGGCGGCCACCGAACGCGGGATCAACCGTTGGCATCTCTCGTTGTCGCACGACGGTGGGATCGCGTCGGCGATGGTGGTCGCGGAACGGTGATCGGGGGCGTGCCGGGCCGGCACGCCGGGGCAGCGCACGGGGACGGAGTGGCATGAAACCGGTGTGGCGGGTCGCGGACGTACGCGCGGCGGAGGCGGCGCTGATGGCCACCCTCCCGCCCGGGACGCTGATGCGGCGGGCTGCCGCCGGACTGGCTCGCCGCTGCGCGCTGCTGCTCGCCGACCGGGGCGGGGTGTACGGGGCGCGGGTGCTGCTGCTGGTCGGCTCCGGCGACAACGGCGCGACGCCCTGTACGCCGGCGCGCACCTGGCCCGCCGGGGCGCCGCCGTGTCGGTGCTGCTGCTGACCCCCGGCGGCGCACGCCGAGGGGCTGGCCGAGCTGCGGGCCGCCGGTGGCCGGCAGGTCGAGCGGCCACCGGCGCTGGTCGACCTGGTGCTCGACGGCATCGTCGGGATCGGTGGCACCGGCGGGCTCCGCGAGGCCGCCGACGAGTGGTCTCCGGCCTGGGCG
>JAEVHO010000846.1 GCA_016802835.1 Micromonospora sp. ATA32
GGCGGTTTCCAGCGGTCGTCGCGAATCATCTCGTCGTCGGTTGACGGTTCCATTGTCGCACCATCTGCTGTGGACTCTTGTCGTTCAGGCACTGGCGTGGCCGCTCGTTGAGCTCGGCGGCGATTTGGTTGAGCTGGCCGGCGGTCCACCCGCTCAGGTCGGTGCCCTTGGGTAGGTACTGGCGGAGAAGGCCGTTGGTGTTCTCGTTGCTGCCGCGCTGCCAGGGTGAGTGCGGACCGGCGAAGTAGATCCGCAGACCTGTGGCTTTCTCGATCCGCTCGTGGTGGAACATCTCGTTGCCCTGGTCCCAGGTCAACGTGCGACGCAGCCCGGCAGGCAGCGCCGTAAACGCGACGATGAGAGCATCACCGACCGACCGGGCCGAGTGATTGCCGGGCAGCCTCACCAACACCGTGAGTCGGGTCTTGCGCTCGACCAGTGTCGCGATCGCCGATCGTTGGCCCGCGCCGACGATCAAGTCGCCTTCCCAATGACCGACCTGGCGACGGGACTCGGCCGCAGCCGGTCGTTGCCGGATCGACTTCATGTTGGTGGACTGCTTCAG
Organism: Micromonospora sp. ATA32; assembly: GCA_016802835.1. GTDB lineage: Bacteria > Actinomycetota > Actinomycetes > Mycobacteriales > Micromonosporaceae > Micromonospora. The sequence continues at coordinate 566 of JAEVHO010000846.1, forward strand.
CGCACCCTCGCGGGAACGGCCACGGCCACGCCGGCGCCGATACGTGCGGCCAGTACGCAGATTCGCGGGATCCGCAGCAACGATCAGCCCTCGATAGAGCGCCTCATAGATCGTCTCTGCACACACCTGCCATGCAGCCCGACGCGGGTAGCGTCGCCGCAGCCAGCGGCTGATCTGAGCTGGAGACCACTTCCTACGCAGCTTGCCGACGACCGCCTCACGCAGACCGGCGTCGGCGACGAGCCGGCGTGCCTTCGGCCGCCGGCGGCGGGTATAAGCCTGGTTATGCGCGAACCAGGGCTGGTACCGCCCGTCGGGCTTGCGATTACGTGCAATCTCGCGATACACGCTCTGGTAACTCTTCCCGATCCGGGCGGCGATTGCCTTGACCGGCTCGCTTTGGGCGAGCCCGTCGGCGATCTCGATCCGGTCGTCCTGGCTCAGATACCGTCCGCTGATCGGGGTCTCGATGAAGCTCACGCTGCCAGCGTCGATGAACCACAGCGATCCACAGCTCAACGACACGCCGACGCGTTGAGCGGCCACGGACCCCGACAACCCCGTCCTGATCAACTCGAAGTAGCGGCGTTTGACCGCCTTCGACG
>JAEVHO010000847.1 GCA_016802835.1 Micromonospora sp. ATA32
GTCGCACGCTCACGCAGCTCGTCGGGGTACTTCTTCGGTGCGGGCATCGCTGGTGTTCCTCCCAGGTTTCGATGTCTCCATCAAACCCGGTGCGGAACACAGTGTTGGAAGGAGCTTATCGGCATCTGTCTCTGCGCGTCGCCCTCCAGGCGGCGGCAGCCGTCCTAACCACTGGAACATGAATCTCAGCGGCAAGGCGTTGACCAGTGCTTTCTGCTTTGTGAGCTCTTCGGCGGACCCGAAGAGGCCACCGAGCAGCTGGACCTGTGTGTGGGATCGCCCCCTGACGTCGTACACCGGGGACGGAACTTCACCTGGCTGCTGCTGCACACGTTGAGTCCGATGATCGCGTACCCCTTCGGGCCCACATCTCGCGAGCTTGGGCGGCGTCGGCATACCCTGGGGCTGGTCGCGCGCCGGACTGCCCGCAGGGCATACCCGGGGGCCCACCTCTTGCTGGCGCTTAAGGGAGTGGCATGAGGCCGGCGGCTGCAGTAGCTGCACTCGGTGGTGCTCACGGAGCTGTGTGTCCGGCAGTCTTAGCTGCGCGTGTCGACGTCGGCTGAAATTCCCCCCCTGTGTTCCACATTGCCGAGCCGTGCTTCGTCCGACTACTGGGCGGGGCTCGCGGCGAGTCCGGTGCAGGCGTGCAGGCCCGCGTACTCCCGGCGGATCCGGGCCGCGTCCTCTCCGCCGGCGAGTTCGGGTCGACCGGTGCGTCGGGAGATCGTCGCGGGCACCAGTTCCGTCTTCGAGATCGCCGAACGGTCGAGGGTCACCCGCAGCACGCCCGTGTCGTTGCTGTACGCGTCGTCACGCCACCACAGGAAGTTGCCGAGTCCATACTGGACGAAGTCTTGCCGAGCCACCCGTCGCCGAGCAGTAGGTGGGCGTGGGTGCCGACCACGATCGTGCACCCGCCTCGGCCATCTCGCCAGCGAAACGCGCGAGCCTCGGCGGGTGGACACGCGTCGCCCTCCGTGCCCCAGTGGACGTAGACGAGACCACGCTGGCCTGGCGCCGGGAGGCGCGCACCGCCGCGACGGCGCGCGGCAGGTCCCGGGTCATCGCGATGCCGGCCCGGGTGTCTGTGGCTCTCCACTCCGGCCACAGCTCGGAGACCTGGCTGAAGCCGAGGACAGCGATTTTGGTACCGCGTAT
>JAEVHO010000848.1 GCA_016802835.1 Micromonospora sp. ATA32
CTGGGCGGCCGACTGCCGGGACCGGGGCGTCGCCGGTCGGTTGCTTCCGCCCGCCGTCCACCCCGGACAGCCGCTCCCGGCTCCGGCTCACCATCAGCGCCGGAGTGCCCCGAACGGACTTCGAACGGGCCCTGGAGGTCATCGTGGAGTGCAGCCCATGACCGTGCCCTGGACCGGAGCGGTGCTGGTCACCGGCACCGACACCGAGGTCGGCAAGACCGTGGTGACCGCGGCGATCACCGCCGCCGCGCAGGCCGCCGGGATGCGGGTCGCGGTGATCAAGCCCGGTCAGACGGGTACGGCCACCGGAGAGCCCGGCGACGTCGACTCGGTGACCCGGCTGGCCGCCCCGCTGACCGGCCGGACCCTGGCCAGCTTCCCCGACCCGCTCGCCCCGCTCGCCGCGGCCCGGGTCGCCGAGCTGGAGCCGCTGGAGTTCTATACCGCCGTCGATGCCGTCCGCGAGGAGGTCGACAAGCACGACCTGGTGCTGATCGAGGGGGCCGGCGGGCTGCTCGTACCGATGGGGCTGGCGTCCGTCGGGGGAACCGTGGACCGTCGCGGACCTCGCGGTGTCGCTGGGCGCCCGGCGGTGGTGGTCGCCCGGGCCGGGCTGGGCACGCTCAACCACACCGCGCTGACCCTGGAGGCCCTGGAACGGCGGGCGGTCCCGGCCGGCGTGGTCATCGGCGCCTGGCCGACCCAGCCCGAGCTGGTGCACTGGGCCAACCTGACCGACCTGGTGCCGAACCTGCTCGGCGCGCTGCCGATGGGCGCCGGTGCGATGGACCCGGGCGTGTTCCGGCGCTCCGCGCCGGGCTGGCTCACCCCCGCCCTGTACGGGGTGCTCGACAACTGGCGGGCCTGGGCCGAGGACGCCGGCTGAAGCACCTGACCTTGGTCACTGCCGATCGGCGACCGACCACCCCGACCGTCGTCAGGTTCGGCGGGCTGACCGGACCACGAAGGCGTCCGGCATTCGGAAGGTGAGGTTGTCCGGGCACCACGGCGGGCGGACCACGGCCACCCCGTCGAGCAGGGGAGCCGCCTGGGCGACCACCACCCCCGACCTCCATCCGGGCCAGCTGCGCCCCCACGCAGCGGTGCGCCCCCGCCCCGAAGGCCAGGTGCCGGCGCGATCCGCGCTGCCCGGGCCGGAAC
>JAEVHO010000849.1 GCA_016802835.1 Micromonospora sp. ATA32
GCCATGTTCGGTGGCGGCGACCCGAAGCCCGGCCGCCCCCGGCCGCAGGCCGGGCCGAGCGCGGACGCGCCCGCCGACCCCGGCGTCGAGATGCAGGATCACTCCGCCAACGGCGTGACGGTCCAGGTGCCGAAGGGCTGGGAGCGGAAGAGCGCCGGTGACTGGGTGGACTTCGTCGACCCGGCGGACAACGGGCGCAAGGTCCGCATCCTCGCCGAGAAGTGGAGCGGCACGTCCACCCGGTGGGCGGAGGTCGCCGAGAACGGACTGAAGACCAAGTCGAAATCCTGCGTCAAGCCGTACAACCAGGTCTCGATGACCGAGCAGCAGTTGGCCGGCGAGCCGGCGGCCGAGTTCGAGTACACCTGCGGTACGGGCGGCGCCATGCGGCACGGGGTGTGGCGTGGCGTGGTGCACAACGGCAAGGTCTACTCGTTCTACCTCTCGTCAACCGACGCGAAGTTCGCCGCAAGCCGGCCGATCTTCGACGCGATGGTGACGTCCTTCCAGTTCACCGCGGCGAACTGAATCGAGGGCGACGCCGGGTGGTGATCCGCCGCCGTGCTATCAAATGGCAATGGCGGCGGAAACCACTGACATCGACGACATTCGCGAGCAGGCCCGGCGGTGGCTCGACGACGACCCCGATCCGGCCAGCCGGGATGAGCTGCGGGCGGTGCTCGACCAGCTGCCGGCGAGCGCGCCGGAGCTGGCCGACCGGTTCGCCGGGCCCCTGACCTTCGGCACCGCCGGGCTGCGCGGACCGCTGCGCGCCGGCCCGAACGGGATGAACCTCGCGGTGGTCACCCAGGCCGCCGCCGGGCTGGTCGGCTGGCTCGCCGCGCAGGGCGCGACCGGCCCGCTGGTGATCGGGTACGACGCCCGGCACGGTTCCCGGGAGTTCGCCGAGCGGACCGCCCAGGTGGCCACCGGGGCCGGGTCGCCCGGCGCTGCTGCTGCCCCGACCGCTGCCCACTCCGGTGCTCGCGTACGCGGTCCGGCACCTCGACGCGGCGGCCGGCGTGATGGTGACCGCCAGCCACAACCCGCCGCAGGACAACGGCTACAAGGTCTATCTCGGCGCCCAGCTCGGCGGGGACCTGGGCGCGGGCGCGCAGATCGTGCCGCCGGCCGACGCGGGCATCTCCGCCGCGATCCGGG
>JAEVHO010000850.1 GCA_016802835.1 Micromonospora sp. ATA32
CCCGTCACGGTCCACGACGGCTCTCGCTGTCGTGGTAGGCCGACCGCAAGGAGAGCGGAACTCCGTGGCGGGAACAGGACGCCCAAGAAGCGAATGCCGGCAGCCGAAAGGCAACGGGAAAGCGGCAGCATGATGACCGGTCCTTCGACCGGTCGCTGCCCGTATAACTGGCCGGATACCGGGCCTGGTGCCCGGCTGCGCAAGCAGGCTGACGTGTGGCGGGTGAGCCTTTGACGACGATGCACCGCAACCACCCGAACCGAAGGACAAGTTGGACGCGATGACGGCTTTAGCTTTCGATGTTGCGATGGCGGCCCTCGGAGTGAACGGACCTGAGGACGTATCTCCCCAGTGGGACACCGTCGCCTGGCGGCGGCACGAGGAGAACGTACGGCGGCTACGGGGCAGGATCTTCAAGGCGACGAAGGACGGTGACTGGCCCAGGGTCAGGAACCTGCAGAAGATGATGCTGCGGAGCTGGTCGAACACGCTGATCAGCGTGCGTCAGGTCGCGCAGCGCAACGCTGGCCGCACAACCGCGGGTATCGACGGGCAGGTCGCGTTGACCTCCCCGGCGAGGATGGACCTGGCCGTGCAGGCACACCGCACGTCCCGGTCGTTCACGCCGCTCGCGGTCAAGCGGGTGTACATACCGAAGGCCAATGGGAAACAGCGCCCACTCGGCATTCCCGTCATCTCGGATCGCGTCCACCAGGCGCGGCACCGTAACGCACTGGAACCCGAATGGGAGGCCCGGTTCGAACCCAAGAGTTACGGGTTCCGGCCGGGCCGCAGCTGCCAGGACGCGATTTCTGTCATCCACGTGACGTCGTGCGGCGCGACCGCGCAACGCTTGTGGGTGCTGGACGCGGACCTCAGCGCGGCATTCGACAGGATCGACCACGACCATCTCCTCGCCACGATCGGGATGTTCCCCGGCCGGAGTATGATCCGGGACTGGCTGAAGGCGGGCGTGTTCGAGCCAGGCAAGGGATTCACACCGACTGACGAGGGAACCCCGCAAGGCGGTGTGATCAGCCCATTGCTGTTGAATATCGCGTTGCATGGGCTGGAAGAGGCGGCAGGAGTCCGCAAAGAACGCAGCGATGAGCGGCGAACGAAACGTGGCTCCCCTTCGCTGATCAGATACGCCGACGACA
>JAEVHO010000851.1 GCA_016802835.1 Micromonospora sp. ATA32
CGCGCGGCGGCCACGGCCGCGCCCGGGCCGACCGCGACCGAGCAGCGCACCGACTCCGACAACGAGCCCGGCACCGCGCCCCAGGGCAGCCGGTCCTGGTTGTACTGGACGACGCTCTCCTGGTCGGCAGGTTCGCCCCGATGGCGTCCGGCTGCTCCACGGTGACCCCGGCCGGCGGGCAGCCACCCTGCTGCCGGCTGCCGTTCCAGGCGGCGAAGTTGCCGGCGCCGAGAGTCAGCCAGCCGTCGACGGGGCAGGTGGGCCGGTGCGCCGACCGCACCGAGAGGGAGCCGATCGAGCCGTCCTGGGCCATCCGCCACAGCGTGGGCGTGCTCTGCGGGTCGACGTCCTCCCAGCGCAGCCCGCCGACCCCGGCGATGACGACGAAGTCGGCGGTACGGCGCGGGGCGCCATGGTTGGGTCGGGCGGCCAGCGCGGTGACGCCGAGCACCACCACGAGCAGGGTCAGCAGGACCGGAGTGAGTCTGCGCAGCATCACCGGCGCCCGTCGACGGGGTGTCGGCACCGGGACCGGTGGGCCCCGGGGCGGCTGCGGCGCTAGCTCGGCGTAGCAGCGCGACCAGGTTGGCCACCGTGTCCGCCTCGGTCGGCCAGCTGGCGGCCCGGGCGGCGCCGCGGCCGGCCAGGTCGGCCCGGCGGGACGGGTCGTCGAGCAGCTCCCGCACGGCCGCGTCGACCGCGTCGACGTCCCCGGGCGGCACCAGCACCGCGGCGTCGTCGACCAGCTCCGGCAGGCCGCCGACCGCGGTCGCCACCAGCGGTACGCCGGCGCGCAGCGCCTCCTGCGCGAAGAGCTGGCGGGCCTCCCAGTCGCTGGTCACCACGGCCAGGTCGCGCCGGCGAGCAGGTCGGCCACGTCAGTGCGGTTGCCGAGCAGAGTCACCGGCGCCCGCGCCGCCGAGATCCGCGCGGCCAACGGCAGGTAGGCGGGACCGCTGCCGGCGATGATCACGACCGGCGGCGGGGGTACGGGAACGCCACCGCGCGGCGGCGTCGATCAGCACGTCGTACCGCTTCTGCGGGTGCAGCCGGCCGACCGAGAGGATCAGCGGCTGGGCCGGCGCGACGCCGAACTCGGCGCGGACGGCGACCCGCCTGCGGCGCGGGGCGGGCAGCACCGGCGCGGCGACCGG
>JAEVHO010000852.1 GCA_016802835.1 Micromonospora sp. ATA32
GGCCCGGGTGGCGGCCGGCGACCAGGCGCTACCCCGCCGCCGGGCGCCGTCGGCGATGACCTCCACCACGTCGTCGTACTCCAGCTCGGGCCACTGGCCGCGGGCCGGCACCAGGTGCAGCACCTCGCCGTCGCGTACCCCCTGCGAAAGCAGCGCCCTGCGCGGTCAGCAGGACCGCGCCGTCGGTGCGGCGCAGCACCCAGCCGCCGTGCCGCTCGCCGTCGTCGGCCAGCCCCTCGCCGGCGTGCCGCAGCACCTCCGGCAGCAGCTCGGCCAGGGGAACCTGCTCCGGCAGGGCCACGTCCACCCGCCGCCGCGGTGCGCTGATCGTGACGCGGGCCAGCCCGATTGTCATCGACTGATCTCCATATCGAGCGGAAGCGGTGGCTGCGCGGACGACAGGACTTTACCTACCATGAGCCAGGCTCGGGTTACCGAGAGCCATGGGGAGGGTCAGTGTCCACTGTCGTCATCAAGCGACCGCCCCGGCGGCCGGCGCCGGAGATCCCGGTCGGTGAGCTGCCCGTCGAGGCACCGCCGGAGATCCCCGCCATCGCCGGCGGGCGCTGGCAGCAGGCCCTCATGGTGCTGCCGATGCTCGGCGGCACGGTGGCGATGGCGATGATGTTCGGCCGCGGTGGCGGGGCGTACTCCTACGTGGTCGGCGGCATGTTCGGGCTCTCCTCGGTGGCGATGCTGGTGACCTCCTGGGGCAGCGCCTCCGGCACTCCCCGGAAGTCGGAGATGATGGCCGCCCGGCGGGAATACCTGCGCCACCTGACCGCGCTGCGCCGCCGGGTCCGGCAGACCGCCGGGCAGCAGCGCGCCGGGCTCTACTACCGGCACCCGGACCCCGGCCAGCTCTGGTCGACCGTCGACAGTCACCGGGTCTGGGAGCGCCGGCCGGCCGACCCCGACTTCGCCGTGGTGCGGGTCGCCGTCGGGCCGCAGACCCTGGCCACCCCGCTGGTTCCCCCGGTCACCCGGCCGCTGGAGGAGCTGGAGCCGATGACGGCGGGCGCGCTACGCCGGTTCCTCGACGCGTACGCGGTGGTGCCCGATCTACCGGTGGCGCTCTCGCTGCGCAGCTTCGCCCGGGTCTTCGTCCGCGGTTTGCCCGGCGCCCCGACGCCCGAGCGGCGCCGGGGCCGGCC
>JAEVHO010000853.1 GCA_016802835.1 Micromonospora sp. ATA32
GTCTTCGACGACGAGGACGAGGCGGTCGGCATGGCCAACGCCTCGGAGTACGGCCTCGCCGCCTATGTCTTCACCGAGAACCTCGGCCGTGGCCTGCGGGTGACCGAGCGCATGGAGAGCGGGATGGTGGGGCTCAACCAGGGCATCATCTCCAACCCGGCGGCGCCGTTCGGTGGGGGTCAAGCAGTCCGGTCTCGGGCGCGAGGCGGGAAGGTCGGTATCGATGAGTACCTGAACGTCAAGTACGCGGCGGTCCAGGCGTCATGGTGACCAGGTTCCTGCTCGCCGGGGTCCAACTGGAGCCGATCCTCGGCGATATCCCGGCGAACATCGCCAGGACGTCGTACTGGATCCGGGAGGCGGCGGGCCGCGGGGCCCGACTCGTGGTGTTGCCCGAGGCGGCCTCGGCGGGATACGTCTTCGCCGACCGGGCGGAGGCCGCGCACCATGCCCAGCCGGTGCCGGACGGTCCCACGGTCACCGCCTGGGCGCGCTCGCCGCCGAGCTGGACGTGTGGATCGTGGGTGGGGTAACCGAGCGGGACGGGGACCGGGTCTTCAACGCGGCGGTGCTGCTCGGCCCCACCGGCCATGTCGGAACCTTCCGCAAGGCCCATCTGTGGAACGACGAGAAGGACCTCTACGACCGTAACGGGGACGGTTTCCCGGTCTTCGACACGCCGCTGGGTCGGATCGGGATCGGGATCTGCTACGACGCGTGGTTTCCCGAGACGTTCCGCAGCGCCGCGTTGCAGGGCGCCGACCTGGTGGTGTTGCCGTCGAACTGGGTGCCGGTGCCCGGGCAACCCGAGGCCGCCCCGGCGATGGCGAACCTCATGTGCATGACCGGGGCGCACTCCAACCAGTGCTACGTCGCCGGGGTCAGCCGATCGGAGTCGAGCGTGGGCAGCCGTTCGTCGGCCGGTCCGTCCTCGTGGGACCCGACGGTTGGCCGATCGCCGCCCGGCGAGCCAGGACCGTGAGGAACTCGTGCTGGCGGAGGTGGACCTGATCGGCTCGCGTGCCGAACGGTTGAACAACCCGTTCAACCAGCCGCTGGCCGACCGGCGGACCGACCTCTATGTGGCGGACGGACCGGCCGTGAGCTGAGCCGGGCCCGTCCGGGCGGTGGGCAACCGTCCTTGTGACCTGC
>JAEVHO010000854.1 GCA_016802835.1 Micromonospora sp. ATA32
GTCGGGGCAGCGGGTGCCGTCCGGCGGCGCCGGGCGGGCCGCAGAGGTCGGTGTCCAGGTCCACGAAGATCGCGCCGGGCAGGTGACCGACGGCGTAGTCGTCGCGGCCGGGCGGACCGGTCAGTCGCCAGCGCACGTCGAGCAGGGTGGGCGGGTCGGCGTGGTCGAGCTCGGCGGCGAGCCGGTCCGCCTCGACGAGCAGTTCCTCGGTTCCGGACATGACGTCCAGTCAACACCATCCGGGCAGCGACCTCGCGGTTCGTGAACGGTCGAACGTCGTACCCCGGGGTAGTATCGATCACCGGGAGGCCGCTGACGTGAAGCATGACCTGGTCGACACGACCGAGATGTACCTGCGCACCATCTCGAGCTCGAGGAGGAGGGGGTGCCGCCGCTGCGTGCCCGGATCGCCGAGCGCCTGCGGCAGAGCGGCCCCACCGTCAGCCAGACCGTCGCCCGGATGGAGCGAGACGGCCTGCTCACCGTCGAGGGCGACCGGCACCTGGCGCTGACCGCGCTGGGGCGCAGCAGCGCCGTCTCGGTGATGCGCAAGCACCGGCTGGCCGAGCTGCTGCTGGTCAACGTGATCGGGATGCCCTACGAGGAGGCCCACGAGGAGGCCTGCCGGTGGGAGCACGTGATGAGCGACGCGGTCGAGAAGCGGGTCTACGAGCTGCTCAACCGCCCGACCCGCTCGCCCTACGGGAACCCGATCCCTGGTCTGGAGGAGCTGGGCACCCCGGAGCAGCCGGCCACCGAGGCGATGGAGGCCGAGCGCAACCTCGCCTTCCCCGGCCTCTCCGGCACCGTCGTGGTACGGCGGATCTGCGAGAGCGTGCAGACCGACGCGGACGTGCTGCGCCAGCTGCACGCGGCCGGCGTCGACCCGGGCGCCACGGTGACGGTGGCCCAGGAGCGCGACGGCGTCTCCATCGACCGCTCGGGCGACCGGATCCGGCTGCCTCGCGAGGTCGCCTCCCGGGTGTTCGTCGCCGCCCACTGAGCAAGCCGCGTTCTTCGCCGCCCATTGAGCAAGCCGGTGTTCGTCGCCGCCCACTGACCCTGCCGGCCTTCGGGGCGGGCGCGGGCCTCACAGGGCCCGGGTGTCCACCGCCCTGGACCAGGTTGACCAGCTTGTCGCAC
>JAEVHO010000855.1 GCA_016802835.1 Micromonospora sp. ATA32
ATTAACAAGAAACACCTCAGCCGATTGCAGCTCGCGCTACCCCCTATCGAGACGCAGCGCAGAATCGTCACCCAGGCCCCGGGGCGTTGACCCAAATCGCCGCGTCCAGCGACGCCAACAGCAGCGGGTTGTCACCGGCCCGGCGCGAAACTAGCAGGATCGACATCGTCACCCTGTCAAGCCCCGGGTTTGATGGAGACGGGATTATCTGGTTTCCAGGGGTGCGGTGACCGGGTGGGTCATCGCGTGTAGCGCTTCGTGTTCGGCGGGTGGGACGTGTCCGAGCTCGCCGTGCAAGCGGCGGTTGTTGTACCAGTCGATGTACTCGACGGTGGCCATCTCCAGGTCGTCGAGCCCGCGCCACGGGCCCTTGTTCCGGACGAGTTCGGCCTTGTAGAGGGAGTTGAACGCCTCGGCCATAGCGTTGTCGTACGAGTCGCCCTTGGACCCGACCGAGGCGACAGCGCCGGCCTCGGCGAGCCGCTGGCTGTAGCGGATCGCTCGATACTGGACTCCCCTGTCCGAGTGATGGACCAGTTTGCGCAGGTCAGCACCCTGACTCTCGCGGCGCCAGATCGCCATCTTCAGCGCGTCGAGAGCCAGATCCGTGTAGAGCGACGTGGCGACCTGCCAGCCGACGATCATGCGGGAGTACACGTCGAGGACGAACGCGGCGTACACCCAGCCCACGCTGGTGCGCACGTAGGTCAGGTCGGCGACCCACAGGTGGTTCGGCCGCACTGCGGTGAAGTCACGTTTGACCAGGTCAGCAGGGCGGCCGGTCTCGGCTGCGGGCCGGGTCGTGCGCGGCGACGTGTCGCGCAGCAGCCCGCGCAGCCCGGACTCACGCATCAGCCGCTCCACGGTGCACCGGGCCACTCGCACACCGCGTCGGCGCAGCTCGTGCCACACCTTGCGAGCGCCGTAGACACCGTAGTTCTCCGCGTGGATCCGCTCGATCATCGCGGTCAGCTCCTCATCGCGCCGCGACCGGGCCGAGGCGGGACGGGTCTTGGCGGCGTAGTAGGTCGACGGTGCGATCTGTGCCGGCGTGTCTTCGAGCGCCTGCAGGACCGGCTGGACACCGTGTTCGACCCGCTGGGAGTCGACGAAGTCGACCTTCATCGCGAC
>JAEVHO010000856.1 GCA_016802835.1 Micromonospora sp. ATA32
GGCCTGGTCGCCGGCCTGGCCGGCCTGGTCCTGGGTGGCCTGGCGTACGCCCGTACCCGCCGCCGGGAGCCGGCGCGACGTCCTGACCCGTTGTCCTCCTGCTGGCCCGCCGGAACGTCCGGCGGGCCAGCGTCGTTCCGGCGTCCCTCGGGCCCGTGCTGCGGATATCCGCTGATTGTGCGGTCCGCGTCGGTAAGGTCGGCCGGGTATCTGGCTACGGAGGGAGACAACGCGAATGCGTTTCGTGCGGGTGGTCGCCGGAATACTGCTGCTGGCCATCGGGATACCGGCCCTCCTGGCCGGCGGGGCGCTGGGGATCGTCGCCCGGCACGCCGACCCCGGTGGGAGCTTCGGTGCCCGGTTCGAGACGGTGCGGACCGCCGGCCAGGCCGTCGTCGTCACGGACGTGGACGACCTGCTGCGCGACGAGGCGCCGTTCGCCCGCGCCGGGCAGTCCCGCCTGCGGCTGGTCGCCCGGACCGCGGACGGCCCGGCCTTTCTCGGCCTGGCGCCGACCGACGAGGTGCGCCGCTGGCTCGCCCCAGTCCCGCACGCCACGGTCGCCCGGGTGGCGCTGGCCCGTGGGCCGCTGCGGTCCGTCTGGACCGTCGGGCCCGGCGACCGCCGACCCCGCCGGCGCCGGCCAGGTCGCGCCGATCGGCCGGACCTTCTGGGTACGCGAGGGGATCGGCTCGATCGAGTGGAGCCCGGCGGAGCTGGCCGACCGGTCGTTGAGCCTGGTGGTCATGCGCCCCGACGGACGGGCGGATCTGACCCTCGACCTGCGGGCCGAGCTGCGCGCCGGGTGGGTGCCGCCGGCGACGTGGGGGTTGCTGGCCGGCGGTCTGCTGCTGGTGGTGCTGGCGGTGGTGCTGCTGCTGCGGCCGGTCCGCCCCCGCGAGGTGGTCTTCGTGGTCGAGCCCGACCAGGTCCCGGTGCTCGCGGGCCGGCTCGGGGTGACCTCGCTCAGCGGGCTCGGCGCCCAGCCCACCGCGGCCCGGCCGGAGCCGTCCCCGGTCGTCGCACGGCAACTCGTGGCGGTTGGCTCGGCCGCCGACCGACCGCGCGCCGCGATCGGGCCGGTGCCGGCAAACCGGCCGGCCACCCTCGCTGACCTCGCGCCGG
>JAEVHO010000857.1 GCA_016802835.1 Micromonospora sp. ATA32
GGCGCTAGCCCGGCAAGCAGCGAGGCAAGCCCCGAATCCGGCGAGCCCCGATCTGGAAGGATCGCGCCGGCCGGCGGCGCGGCCACCGTCCCGCCGACCGGTGGCGCGGCGGCCGGAGGGTTGGATCCGGTCGCGATAAGCCGTGCCGTGTCCAGCTGGTCGATCGCCACCCAGCCCGGCCGGATGCTCTGCGTCATCGACGTCTCCGGGTCGATGAAGCAGCCGGTGCCGAGCGCCCGCAACGCCAGCCGGGAACAGGTCACCGTGGCGGCGGCCAGCCGTGGCCTCGTCCTCTTCGACGACTCCTGGTCGATCGGGCTCTGGACCTTCTCCACCCAGCTGGTCGGCTCGCAGGACTGGAAGCAGGCGCTGCCGATCCGGCCGCTCTCCATCAACCGCGGCCCGCTGGAGCAGCAGTTGGGCAACATCAAGCCGTCGAGTGGCGACACCGGCCTCTACGACACCGTGCTGGCCGCGTACAAGGCGGTGCAGAACGACTGGGAGCCGGGCCGGGTCAACTCGATCGTGCTCTTCACCGACGGCAAGAACGAGGACGCCAGCGGCATCTCCCAGGCCAAGCTGCTCGCCGAGCTGAAGCGGATCGCGGACCCGGAGCAGCCGGTCCAGGTCGTGATGATCGGTATCGGCAACGGGGTCAGCAAGGCCGAACTGGAGTCGATCACCAAGGTCACCGGCGGCGGCAGCTTCGTCACCGAGGACCCGACCAAGATCGGCGACATCTTCCTCTCGGCGATCGCGCTTCGGCCGAACGCCCCCCGCTGACCCGACGCTCAGCACAGCAGTGGCCGCCGCACCGGGGAAATCCGGTGCGGCGGACCGCTTTGTGGCCACCCGGCAGCCCGCCGCCGGCTCGGCAAAGTGACGGCAATACGTCCGAAGTAATCGGCGACCATAATTATCAGGGCAGAATGTCGACAGCGCTCCGGCGCCACGGGCCCGGACAGCAGCGACGGCTGAGCCGGGGCCGTCCTGAGTGAGGTGGGGAGGGCTCGTGACTTCGGCGACGCTGGTGACCCCCACCCGGACCTCATCGAGGCCGGGTGGCGACCCCGCAGGGATGGCGGCCCGGGCAGACGAGCGGGCCTACGTCCGCGTCCT
>JAEVHO010000858.1 GCA_016802835.1 Micromonospora sp. ATA32
CAGCCCCGGCGTGGGTAGTCCGGAGACGTGTCGTGCCTCGGCCTCGACCAGTTCCGCGGCGGGCAGCACCCGGTACACGACCTCGTCGTCGTCGAGGTCCATGCCGGCATCGACGACCCGGACGCCCCTCGGCAGCGCGTGGCCGGGTGCGTCGAGACTGGCGGCGGCGACGGTCAGCCCCGGCGTGGGTAGTCCGGAGACGTGTCGTGCCTCGGCCTCGACCAGTTCCGCGGCGGGCAGCACCCGGTACACGACCTCGTCGTCGTCGAGGTCAACCGGCAGGTCGGTACGCGGCTGCGTGCACCCGAGGAACCCGGCCGCCTCGATCCGCAGCCGGATCAGTTGATCGTTGTGTCGGTGCCAGGCTTCGGACTCCGCGTCGTACGCGCGCCGCCGCCGCTCGTTCTCGCGTTCCGCCCACGCGATCCGCCATCGGCGCTGCGCCACCGCTGGGACCATGATGCTGGCGGGTGATTTCGCCGTCACGCCCGGTACAACCGCTGACCTTCGGCCCAGGAAACGCGCCGGAATCGATAGTTCCGATTGTTTGCGATAGGAGAAGATTGGCCCGCGTCAGGATGCTCGCCCACGTTTGTCACTGACGGGTCGAGCGACTGTCAGGCGAGGGTTGGTATGGGGGAGCCACGTGCGGCAGGCCGGCGTCACAGCCGACGACCAACTCGGCGGTCACCACCGCTGGAACGGGTTCCTGCGGGATGTGGTGAATCGGGTCATGCAAGGTTGACGATGCAACTTCCACCCGACACAGAATGCGGGGGATGAGCTTCTGGCAACGGGCGCTGACACTCGGGGTGGTGGCGGTAGGGGCGTCCCTCGGCGCTGATCCCGCCCACGCCGATCCGACGCCGCTGCCAACCGGTCCCCCGCCGGTGGACGCCACCGCGCCGCCGGAGGTCGTCGAGACGCTGTTGCCCGAGGTGATCGGGAAGCCGTCGGCCGGCACGTCGCACCTGCCGTCCGTCGAGCCGCCACCCGCCACGCCACCCGTCGCGCCGCCTCACTTGCGCTTGCGGATCTCCTCGGCGGCCTGCGGGACGACCTTGAACAGGTCGCCCACCACGCCGTAGTCGGCCAGCTCGAAGATCGGCGCCTCGC
>JAEVHO010000859.1 GCA_016802835.1 Micromonospora sp. ATA32
CTCGGGTTTGGTGTGTCGGGACAGGTCCGCGCGCGGCCGGGTCGCGTTGAAGAACAGCTTCGTCCGCGCGTTGGCCGACACGCCGCGGCGATGTCGTTGGGCAGTTGCGCCAGGTCCTGGTGCGCCAGGACGAGCCCGAGCCGAAACCCGCGCGCCTCGGCCAGCATGTCCCCGACGCTGCCGGGCAGCGTGAGGAAGTTGTGGCACTCATCCACGTAGAGGCTGGCGTCTCTTCGCTGGTCTTCGGGGATGCTGGCGCGGGCGATGGCGGCCTGCCACACCCGGGCGACGATCATCGAGCCGAGGATGCGGCTGGTCTCCTCGCCGAGGATGCCCTTGGGTAGCCGGCACAGCAGCACCCCGCCGTCGAGGACCCGGCCCATGTCGAACGACGAATGGGCGTTGCCGATCACCGATTTCACAAAGTCCCGCAGCAGGAAAGCCCGGAGCCGGGCGAGGACGGGTGCGATGACCTGGCCCCGGAACTGCTCGTTGATGCCGTCGTACCAGAGCCAGAACCCGCCGAGGCGTCCGGGTCGTCCAGGCCGTGGGTGAACCGGGCCCGGAAGTCCCGGTCCTGCAACAGCGACGGGACCAGGCTCAGGGTTGGTTTCGCGTGGCGCATCAGTGTGAGGCAGGCGACCCGCATGGTGTCGTCCATGCGGGGCCCCCACTGGCCTTGGAAGATCTTGGCGAAGATGCCGACGAGGTTGTCGACGGCCAGGTGGGGATCGCCGCCGTCATCGAGCGGGTTGAAGCAGCCGGGGTTCTCCTGGTCCGGGTCGATGATCACGATCTTCTTGGCGTAGGAGGCGGGCAATCGGTCGAGGATGTCGGTGATCAGGTCCCCGCGCGGGTCGATGACCACGGTCCCGCGCCCGGACTTGATGTCGCCGAGGATCATGTTCAGCAGCAGCGTCGACTTGCCGACGCCGGTCTTGCCGACCACGTGCACGTGCTGGCGGGCGTCGGTGACATTGAGGCCGACGCTGTGGTGACCGATCTGCGAGCGGCCCAGCACCTTCACGCCCCGCCCGCCGGAGGGAACCTGCCACGGGCGCCGGCACGGCCTTGGCCCGGGCCCGATCGAGGCCCGGTACGGCGAG
>JAEVHO010000860.1 GCA_016802835.1 Micromonospora sp. ATA32
GGGGGCCATGCCATCGGGCCAGCCCAGCCGGCCTACTCGGTCGTACGCAGGGTGTAACGACCCCGGCCCGGCCACGATTCCGGCCCCACGATGCCACCCGTCACACCCACGGACCGACCCCGATTGCGAACCGGATACGCCGCCCAAAACACTGACGAAACGGAGGGCGAACCGGACATCCGGCAGTGAATTCCGCTTGCGGCACGTCGCGGCTTCCCACGCCATCGGACACCCCCACGTTCCCGCTTCGGTGTCCGGATGACCTCCTGCGCCCCAATCGCCCGGGCCGGGACGCCGACGTCTACGCCTGGTCGCTGGCCGGACGGGCGGCGTCCAGATGACCGGCGCGCTGGTCGAGCTGTGGCGGTATCCGGTGAAGTCCGTGCTGGGCGAACCGCTCACCGCAGTCGAGGTCACCGCGGACGGCCTGCCGCCCGACGTCGACGCGCTGCGGGTGCCGGCCCGGCTGCACCGGGTGGTGCCGCTGCCCCAGCTCGGGCCGCAGCCCTGCGTCGGGGCGTACGCGCAGGTCGTGCGGGGCGGCCGGGTGGAGCTGGGCGACGACGTCGAGGTGTGCTGAGGCGGCTCAGCCCTCGTCCGCGCCACCACCGCGGACCCGCCCGTACGCGGTGAGCAGGTCCTGAAGCCGGGCCGCAGTGTCGCTGCCGATCCGCTGCTCGTCCGCCGCCTCGGCGATCTTGTCGCGCAGCTCGCGGATCCGCTTGGCACGGTCCTTCGGCTTGCCCCGGTCCAGTTCGGCGGCGGCCTCCCGCAGGTTCTCGGCCGTGTCCGGGTCGATCTCGCCCCGGGCTTGCGCCTGGTCGATCAGGGCGGCGAACTCGGCGGCGATCTCCCGGACGGTGCGCGCGCGGCCGGGTGGTGGTCGGCGCGCGGGTTCGCTGGTCGGCGTCGACTCGTTCGGGGCCGCTCGCCGGGCGCTGGCTCCGTCGGTCGTCCCGCGCTGATCCGGTCCGCCGCCGGCGGGTCGGTGTTCCGGTCGCCGAGCAGCTCGTCCGCCGCCTCGGCGATCTTGTCGCGCAGCTCGCGGATCCGCTTGGCACGGTCCTTCGGCTTGCCCCGGTCCAGTTCGGCGGCGGCCTCCCGCA
>JAEVHO010000861.1 GCA_016802835.1 Micromonospora sp. ATA32
TTCTAGACAAACCCGATTATCCCAGCTCGGAGGGCACTCTCGTCACATCTCCACGCCTTCCTTGCCACAATGGACCCGTCCCGTCCACGGATCGAGGCTTATGTCTCGTCGGCCAGGTCGAGCTGCACGGTGGCGATCTCCCAGGGCCGCATCGGCAGTCGGACGACGCCGTCGTCGACCGGCAGCGGCTCACCCCGCCGGCCGAGCAGGTCCGCTCGCCACGCCGCCCGTACGTCCCCGCCCGCACGCACGGCGGCGGTGGTCGCCGCCGGTGTCTGCGCCACCAGCCGCACCTCGGTGGAGCCGTCCCGGTCGCGGACGCTGGTCAGCACCACCCCGGTGCCGTCGACGGCCAGCCCCGGTCACCGGGTCCGGCAGCGCGGTTGACGGCGCGGCGGTTCCCGGGGAAGGTAGCAGCTCGTGGCGGTAGGCCTCGGTGGCCTCCAGCACCCCCGGCGGAGTGCCAGGTGCCGCGGAACGGCAGCACCGCCAGCTCGACGCGGCGTACGCCACGGCACTGCGCCAGTGGCGTGGGCAGCTGCGGGCCGGCGGGCTCGTCGCGCAGCGCGTGCCGGTTTCGGGACAGCATCCCGATCGACCGCAGCAGGGTGACCGCCAGTTCCCGGCCGGAATCGGTCAACTCGTACTCGGTCGGTTGGGTGAGCAGCACGGCGAGCGAGCCGTCCGGGCCGCCGGCGGCCACGAACCCGGACGCCGGGAACGTCGGCAACGGCGCCTCACCGCCGCCACCTTCCGCGGTCAGCCCACGCTCGATCACGGCGAACTGGCCCTCGGCGTACGACGAGCGGGCCGGTGACGGCAGCGGCAGGTGCAGCCGGACCCGGTGGTCGTCGCAGCGGTTGTCGAATTCGATCCGCAGCCGGGCGAAGCGTTCGCCGCGGCGCAGCTCGACCCGGGTGGTGACGGTGATCGCCTCGCGGGCCACCCCGCGAGAGCCCGCGTCGACGTCGGCCGCCACCGGCCAGCGGTACTCCCGCACCACGTCCACGACGGCGACCAGCGGCCCGTCGTGCACGACGCGGGCCCGCACCGCGCGGGGCTTGTCGACCAGCTCGTCGGCGACCGGCGGGGCGTAGTTGTAGC
>JAEVHO010000862.1 GCA_016802835.1 Micromonospora sp. ATA32
ACCGGTATTTCGACCGGCCCGTTTCCCTGACCCGCCCTCCGAACCCGGCGTGCCACATTACTGAGCACCGGGCTCTCCACAAGTCCCGCTAGGTTTCGCGGTTTCCTCACGCTGTGCTCGCCCACGGTTTCGGGATCTGTGCTCCCCGGTAGCGGTAGCGCACAATGTGCACCGCCTCGGGGTTAAACAACACGACCTCTCCGTGAGCTGGCCACCCGCCTCCGCCACTGTAACGGCGTCGGAGTGTTCTCCAAGATGTGCGGCGGTGCTTGTGACCGATCCATCGGATTACCTGATGCCACAGATAGTGGCGTAGGTAGCCGAAGGTGGCCTTTGAGCTGCCGTGCTTGAAGTGGGCGGTCCAGCCTGCCAGCATCGGGTTGAGCTGACGCAGCAGGGCTTCGAGCGGCAGGTTCGTGTTCTGCCAGCACACCGCCTTCACCTTGGCCTTGATGGCGCGTAGCGTTTTCTTGGCCGGATAGGTGTAGACGAAGTGGTTGCTGGTGCCTCGCTTCCGGTGACGCTGGATGCGCCATCCGAGGAAGTCGAGGCCCTCGTCGATATGGGTGATCAGGGTCTTCTCCGGCGACAGGCGTAAGCCCATGCCGGACAGCACTTCCGCTATCTCCTCCCGCAGGGCTTCGGCGTGTTCCCTGGTACCTGAGATGGCCAGGACCCAGTCGTCCGCGTACCTGATGAGCCGGTAGTTGGGAAGACCGAGACGACGACGCTTGACCCGTTGGTACGGAGTTGCCCGAGGCCCGCCGGGAGCCTGGTCGATGTACTCGTCCAGGACCGACAGGGCCACATTGCTGAGCAGCGGCGAAAGGATTGACCCCTGCGGCGTGCCGGTCTCGTTTTCCCGTAGCGCACCATCCTCTGCAAGGATGCCCGCTTTCAGGAACGCCTTCACCAGCGCCAGGACGCGTTTGTCCCCGACTCGGTCCCGCACCCGATCCATGAGTGCCGGATGCGAAATTTCGTCGAAGCAGGCTTTGATGTCGCCCTCCACGACCCACTCATATGTGCGAGACGTGAAATGGACCACCTCCGCCACCGCGTCATGAGTGCGGCGCCTCGGGCGGAACCCGTAGGAGCACGGG
>JAEVHO010000863.1 GCA_016802835.1 Micromonospora sp. ATA32
GACGCGGCGGCCCGCCCGACCAGTTCCCCGGTAGGTGAGCCGGCGTCCCACTGACGCACCGCCACCGCATCCGGGGGTACGCGCGGCCTGGGGCGGCGACCAGCTCGGCCAGCGTGGCGTCCGGCCAGGGCAGCAGCTCCCCCGTGCACGGCGCTGATGGACAGGATGTCGGTCACCCGTGTTCTCCCCCGGTAGGTGGCTGGATCGGTGATCTGCAGACGCAGCTCGCTGACGTATCCGCGGCCCTCGGCGTCGGTCACCCAGGCGTCCGCCGGCTCCGGCAGCAGCTCGCCGACCACCAGCGCGACGTCCGGTCCGCTCTTCGCGGCGGCGTCGACCATGGCGCAGAGCGACTGGGCGTACAACGGCCCGGTCAGGTCGACGAAGCAGGGCTTGACCTCGGTGCCGACCTTGATGAAGACCCGCTCGGGCAGCCGAGCCGGGCCCGCCAGCGGCGTACCGCGAGGAACCGTTCCGGCTCGCCGGTGACGCCGGCCAGCCCGCTTTCGCCGACGTCGTGCGCCAGGTCCGTCGGGCGACGACCAGCCGGTCGATGGTGATCCTGGGCGTGTGCGGGGCCGGGTCGAGCAGCTTGAAGCTGTCCAGCAGCAGGGAGCCGAGCAGGTTGGCGAAGATCTCCATGAGCGGCCACCGGGTGCCGTCGGCAGCACGGCGGTCAGCGCGTCGCCGTCGCGCTCGACCCGGACGGCGGTCGCCGGGACCAGCCGGTCGACGTCGGCGCCCCGGGCGGTGTCGATGCCGAGCTGCCGGTCGAGCGGACCGGTCAGCGCGTACGTGGTCCGGGTGGTTTGCCGGGGGAAACCCTCCGGATAGAGCACCCGTACCCGGGCCGGCCCGAGGTCGGCGTCGAAGCCGGCGCGCAGCGCCGGCGGGTCCGGGTGGAACGGGGTGAGCACGGCGCTGTCGAACGGAAGGGTCGCCGGGTGCAGCTCGCCGAGGACGAGCAGGAACTCGCCCCGGTTGAGCGCGTCCACGCCGGCCGCGCTGATCTGGATGTCCGGGCTGTGGATCCGGGCCGACGGCCAGCCCGGTGCGGCGGCGGCGAACACGGCGCGGGCCCGGTCGGCCAGCTCGGCGCTGC
>JAEVHO010000864.1 GCA_016802835.1 Micromonospora sp. ATA32
TGGACGCGTGAGGACCGCCGAGCGGGATCGGGCGCGGTGAGCCGTCGGGTGGCGTGCTCGATCCACCGCCGGTCGATCGTCGGGGTGGTAAGCAGCCCGGCGAACTCGTCGCCGCCGAGCCGGGCGACCAGGTTGTCCCCGGCGAAGGCGGCGAGCCGTTCGGCGACGCTGATCAGCGCAGCCGCGCCCCGCGGTGGTCGAGGTCAGCATGTACCCGGCGGTGGCCCGCAAGCCCTGACGCCGGTCGACCGGCGCCGTTGCCCACCGGCCAGCCCCGCGCGCTCGCGAGGCTGGCCGAGCCGATCCGGGCTCAGCAACGCGGGCCACCGACGCTCGAGCCGCGGCCGGCGCCCGCGCCGCCCTGCTGCCCGTCAGCCCGGCCCGCCCCGGGTGGCCGGTGCCACCCGGGCAACCGCCCATCCCGGTCCGGGACCGCCCGGCCGGGGACGAACGGGGCACCGCGGTTGGTGGAAGGTGGCGCGGGGCAGGCAGACTTGGCCACCATGTCGCCGTTCACGCCCACCCTGCGGCTGCACGATCGGTACGTCCTGCGCGAGCCCATCGGCCTCGGCGGGATGTCCGAGGTGTGGCTCGCCGACGACGAGGTCCTGCACCGCCCGGTCGCGGTGAAGGCACTCGCGGCGCAGCTCGCCGCCGATCCGCAGCTGCGCGCCACCATCCAGCGCGAGGCCCGCGCCGCCGCGCGGCTCACCCACCCGCACGTCACCCAGGTGTACGACTACGGCGAGGCGACCCTGGCCGGCGGTGTGGTCGTGCCGTACCTGGTGATGGAGCTGGTGGAGGGGCGCAACCTCGCCGACCGGCTGACCGCCGGCCCGCTCGCCTGGCCCGACGCCGTCCGGATGGCCGGCCAGATCGCCGCCGCACTCGCCGCCGCCCACCGGATCGGCGTCGTGCACCGGGACATCAAGCCGGGCAACGTCATGCTCACCGAGACCGGCGCCAAGGTGCTCGACTTCGGCATCGCCGCGCTCGCCGGGCCGCACCATCCGCTCGCCGGGCAGACCGGCGAGCTGATGATGGGTACGCCGGCGTACTTCGCGCCGGAGCGGCTGACGCCCGGGCCACCGAACCCGGCCA
>JAEVHO010000865.1 GCA_016802835.1 Micromonospora sp. ATA32
GTCCCCCGCGCCGGCCGCCCCCGGCATCCGTCGTCGAGGCGGGACGGGCCAGCGGGCGGGCCAGCGGCCGGCTGGGCCTGTTCCGGCGCAACAAGTCCCGGGCCGACGGGGACGGCGCGGGCATCCTGGCGGACGGCGAGCCGCTGCCGAGGCAGGACGCGGAGTTCGTCGACTGGGTGACCCGGCTGGGCAAGCCGGTGGCGGACAACGAGCCGGATCAGGAGAGCGGTCGCCGGTCACTCCGCTCCACCGACCGCCACCACAGCGACTGACCTCCACTGTCAGGCCCGCCGCTGTACCAACGACCTGATCGCGCTCGGTGTCCTGCAGGAGCTGACCGGACGCGGGCTGCGGGTGCCGGACGACGTGGCGATCGTCGGCTGCGACGACATCGAGTTCGCCGGGCGGCCGCCGTCCCGCTGTCTTCGGTCCGCCAACCGCGGGAGCGGCTGGGCGAACGGCGGCCCCAACTGCTGCTCGAGGAGTCCGCGGCCGGTGAGGGACACCGGCACCGGCACGTCGTCTTCCAGCCGGAAACTGGTCGTCCGCCGCTCCAGTGAGCAGCCCTAGCGCTGACCAGCCCTACGGCAGGCGGCCGCTCTGCGCCACCTTGGCGAACGCGTACGCGCTCGGCTTCGGGACCCGGGCGAAGCCGTCGTCGTGGTCGACGGCGACGAGGCCGAACTTTGGGCGGTAGCCCTCGCTCCACTCGAAGTTGTCGAACGCCGACCAGTGCAGGTAGCCGCGGACGTCGACGCCCTCGGTCAGAGCCGCCGCGACGGCGGCGAGGTGGGTCCGCAGGTAGTCGACCCGCTCGGCGTCGTCCTCGGTGGCGATGCCGTTCTCCGTGACGTACAGCGGCAGCCCGGTCCCGGCGGCGCGGTGCAGCACCTGCCGGAGCCCGTCGGGGTGGACGGCCCAACCCATCTGGGTCCGGCGGAATCCCGGCGGTGGAGCGGCGAACAGCGTCGGCGAGCGCGGGTCCCCCCACTGTTTCCGGTAGAGGAGTCGCCGTGGTCCGGCCCGGTGAGCCCCGTCCAGGCAGCGGTCGACGCATCTCGCCGCCCAGGCCAGTCGCTCCACCCGCACCCACCCAGGC
>JAEVHO010000866.1 GCA_016802835.1 Micromonospora sp. ATA32
CCGTTCGGGCCGGTGACCTCGGCGGTCAGGTCGAGGGTGAGCGCCGTGGCGCCCGGATTGCGCCAGGTCACCGTCCGGGTGATCGGCTGGTCGTCACCGTGCGGCCAGAGCGCGCGGCCGAAGGAGACGCTCACCGGGTCGCTGATGACCTGCTGGCTGACCGCGCGCGCCACGTCGACCCGGCCGGCGCCCTGCTGGTACGCCGTCTGCGCCGGATGCGGCTTGGCCGAGGCCATCAGGGTCGCCTTGAACTGCCCGGCGCTCCAGTCCGGGTGCTGCTGGGCCAGCAGCGCCACCGACCCGACGACGTGCGGGGTGGCCATCGAGGTGCCGGAGAGCGTCAGGTACTTCTCGCCAACCGGTTCGCCGATGACGGCGCCGGCGGCCCGGGCGGCGACGATGTCGACGCCGGGCGCGGTGATGTCGGGCTTGATGCCGTCGTCGCCGACCCGGGGGCCACGGCTGGAGAAGTCGGCGAGCCGGTCGTCCCGGTCCACCGCGCCGACCGCCAGGGCCGAGTCGGCGCTGGCCGGCGAGCGACTGAGCCGTCCATGCCGTCGTTGCCGGCGGCGGTCACGAAGAGCGTGCCGGTCTGCGCCGTGAGCGTCTGCACCGCCTGCTCCAGCGGGTCGACCTCGGGGGTGTCCCAGCCGCTCAGGCTCATGTTGACCACGGTCGCCCGCTTGTCGACGGCGGCCCACTGCATGCCGGCCAGGATCGCCGAGTCGGTGCAGCCCTCGTTCTCGCACACCTTCCCGGAGAGCAGGGTGGCGTCCGGCGCCACGCCGCGGTAGCGGCCGCCGGAGGCCGCGCCGCTGCCGGCGATGGTGGAGGCGACGTGGGTCCCGTGCCCGATCATGTCCTCCGCGTCCGGCGCCTCGCTGAAGTTCCGCGACTCGGCGACCCGGGCGGACAGGTCCGGGTGGGTGGCGTCGACCCCGGTGTCCAGCACCGCGACGGTCACGCCGCGCCCGGTGAAGCCGGCCTGCCACGCGGCCGGCGCGCCGATCTGCGGCACGCTGTGGTCGAGCGTCACCCGGCGCCTGCCGTCCAGCCAGATCCGGTCGACACCCCCCGCCCGTGTCGACCCGGGCCGC
>JAEVHO010000867.1 GCA_016802835.1 Micromonospora sp. ATA32
CAGCTCGGCGAGGAGCGCGTCGGCGTTCACGACCATGGTGCGGAACTTGAAGACGCCGAACTCCTGGCCGCCCTGGCCGACCCGGATCTGACGGAACAGCACCGGCCCCCGGCTGTCGATCTTTATCGCCAGCGCGATCACCGCCAACAGTGGCAGCAGCAGGGCCAGCGCCAGCGAGGAGGCGGCCCGGTCGACGAAGCCCTTGACCAGTTTGCGGGCGCCGCGGAAATCGGGCGCCTCCACGTGGATCAACGGCAGGCCGGCGACCGGCCGGGTGTGGATCCTCGGGCCCGCGACGTCGGTCAGCGCCGGGGCGACGATCAGGTCGACCCCCGTCCCCTCCAACTGCCAGCCGAGCCGCCGCAGCCGGGTCGCGGTCAGCTCGCCGGAGGCGGTCACCGCCACCGTGTCCGCACCGATCGCGGTGGCCGCCTCGGGATGCCCCGGAACGAGCCCACCACCGGCACGTCACCCAGCCGCTGCGGGACGGGAGCCAGCAGCGCGTCCGGGATGCACGCGCCGACCACCTGGTAGCCGGCGTACGGCTCGCGGTGCAGCGTGTGCACGAGTTCCAGGACGTGGGCGGTGTCGCCGACCACCAGCACCTTGCGGGACCAGCCGGCGCCGCGCGACCGGGCCCGGTGCAGCCGCTTTCGCGCGGCGAACCGGGCCACCTCCAAGCCGACCGTGCCGACCGCGAACGAGATGGCCAGGAAGCCACGGGAGACGCCGACGTCGGCGATGTATCCGGCGATGGCGATGCCACCGGCGAGCCGCAGGCTGGCCGAGCTGACCCGGCGGTACTCGTCGGCGCCGTAGCCGAGCACCCGGTCGTCGTAGCAGCGCAGCCCCTTGAGCGAGAGCAGCCAGACGAGCACCAGCGCGGGGGCGACGATGACGTACGGGATCTCCGACCCGCTCGGCTGGTCGTCACCGAACCGGGCGACGTAACCGGCGAGGACCGCCAGGACCAGCACGGCGGTGTCCAGCACCACCAGGACGCGGACGTAGGCCCGCTCGTCTGCCCGGGCCGCCATCCCTGCGGGGTCGCCACCCGGCCTCGATGAGGTCCGGGTGGGGGTCACCAGCGTCGCC
>JAEVHO010000868.1 GCA_016802835.1 Micromonospora sp. ATA32
TTCACACACACATGATCATCAGGGCGGCTGCACCCACCTCACCCGCCCCACCCGCGGCGTCCACCCTGGTCAGACAGCTAATGGCGGCTGCCGTACTAGCCCCGATTCGTCAGAGTGGTTTGGTCCCTCGTGACTGATTCGTCTTTGCCCTTTTTGTCCTTCAGGTGGTGGGGGCGGTTCACCGCGGGTCGTCGCGGTCCGCCGGGTCTCCTGCCCCGGGGGTGTGCTCCTTCCTGGATCGTCGGGTTGTGTTACCGGGTTCAGGTGGGTTCGGGTAGCTGGTTGAGGCGGTTCCAGCAGGTCGTGAAGGCGGTGGCCCAGGGCCACGTTTCGTTGATCGTCAGCTTGGTGAGTTTCGCCGGGAGGTGCCACAACCGGTACGGCATGGTGTCCGGTTCGGCGTGGGTGAGGTCGGGTTGGTCGTGCAGGCCGAGGAGGCGGGTCCAGGCGTCGAGGTTCGCGGCGAGGACCCCATCCGCGGTTGACGGTCCAGGACTGTGAGGGCAGGTTGGTCAGGCCCATGGGCTTGTTCGTGCGGACCCGGTCCTCGACACCGGCGTGGGCGCGGTGCGGGACGTCGATGAACTGGGGATGATGTGAGGCCGGGATGTCCGGGATACGCATGATGTTCGTGGCGACGATGGCGTACCGCCATCCGGTCGCGTGTTCCGGTCAGGTTGGCCTTGTGCCGCCCGGCCGGGTGGGTTCGCCGCACGATCAGCTCGGCGACCTCGGCCGTCGTGGTCGCCTCCCCGTCCTGGCGCAGTAACGCCGACCAGGCGGTCTCGGGTAGGGCGGCGATCGCATGCTCGTCGGTGTCGGTGATCGCCCAGCCGACGGTGAACCGGACCGTGCGCCACGTGGTGTTGAGTTGGTGCAGGTGTTCCAGCAGCGCGTGGGTGGCCCCGGCGCCGTCGATGCGGATCAGCAGTTTCCGCCGGTGTTTCAGCGGGACTTGGGCTATCGCGTCACCCAGGACCCGGATGTGGCACTGCCATAAACATCCGGTCGATTTGCCCGGGTATTGAATGGTATCGGCGGTGGTTGGTGTCGGTCGGGTAACGGCGGGCGGGTGCTGTGCGTGAG
>JAEVHO010000869.1 GCA_016802835.1 Micromonospora sp. ATA32
GCGTTCGGGGATCGGCAGCCCGTGGCGCTGCAATGCCTGGTTCGCCCGTGCCCGGACGAGGTTGCGGTAATGACGGGGCGTGCGCGAGCCGTGCGCGTAGAGGCCGGCGTACGTGGAAAGTAGTTCGGGATGCTGGCGGCGCAGCCAGGCGAAGAACAGGTCTTTGACGCCGCGCATCAGGTACAGCGGTGTCGGGAGAAAGCTGCCCGCCCCTGCGTCGGCCAGGGCGCCGATCAACTCGTCGATCTGCTCGGCGCTGTTTGGCAGTTCGGGCAGGATCGGCGCGACGAACACGGTGGGGCAGGGCCGGCGTCGGGCATGGCTCGCAGTGTGATCAGCCGGGCCACGGTGGACGGTGCGTGAGGTTCGAGCGAGCGTTGCAGTGCCTCGTCGAGGAAGGCGATGGACATGCCGAGCTCGACGCTGACGCGCTGAGCTGCGACAGCGAGCTAATCCAGGTCGCGGCCTGGCCGCGCTGATCCTGCTCGACGACGCACTCGGCGACCGCTACGGCCGCAGGCAAATCTTCCTCGTGGGTATCGCCGGGTTCACCATCGCGTCGGTCATGCCGCACCCTGCAGGGCATCGGCGGGCCTCGTCGCTCTCTCCGCGCCGGCCACAGCTGGGGCAGCGCGATCAGTACTGAACCGAGGGTCACGTGCCCGCATTGCGGCACGTGATCTAGCTAACCATGCTGGCCCGGCCAGCGCTTCGGAAGGTGACGTGTGACCGAAAGCAAGATGAGCGGCCGAACGATTCGGATGCGGAACCTAGCGGCACCGCTGCGAGCCTTTCTGCGAACTGAGTCTGGCAGCGCCCGCGTGCTCGTGGCAGCCATCGTCGCCGCACTGCTCTGGGCCAACGTCGACCTCGGCTCCTACGAAGCCGTCTGGCGCACCCAACTGTCCCTGCGCCTCGGGCACCTCGAGCTCTCGCGCGACCTGCACACCTGGATCAACAGCGGCTTGATGACCCTGTTCTTCCTGGTCGTTCGGCCTTGAGGCGCGGCGCGAGTTTCGACCTCGGCGACCTACGCGACCGGCGACGCTTCGTGCTGCCCAGCCTGGCCGGCGTGATCGGCAT
>JAEVHO010000870.1 GCA_016802835.1 Micromonospora sp. ATA32
ATTGGGGTCGGCACCGAGTCGCTCAAGGATGTCGGAGACATCTGGGGCTTGGACGGGGCTTGGCGATGTAGTAGGTGTCTGGGGCGACCGGCGGCGTCGTCTACCGCGACCCGGGCACCGTCCACATGCCCACCAACGTGGGCGGCACCACGTACATCGCGCGTCTGGTCGAACTGAAGTAACCGCTGGCACGGCGGTCCGACGTGGAATCCGGCATTCCGGTGGAAACCGGAGCACCAGGTGCGTAACGTGCCGGACATGGTCTTTCGCACCTGGCGTAACCTGTTGCTCACAGCGCTCGGGATGGGCGTGCTCGCCGGTGCCGGTCAGCTCGGCATCGCGTTCGGCTTCGGCATCGTCCAGCACACCGGCGCCTCCACCGGCGCCACCGTCAACCAGTGGCCTGCCCAGCTCGTCTGGGTGGGCTGGTTCGCGGCACACGCCGCCGTAGCCGGCACCGTCGTCACCGCACGCCTGGCCCGCCGGTACGGGGTGCTGGGGAGCACGGGCAGATTGGTGGCCGTCGCCGCCGCCGCCGCGCTGGGCGCCACCGTCGTGGCGCCGCTCTGCGTCCGGCCGGCCCAGGCCGCCGAGCGCTTCTCTGTGGACCCGATCTGGGCCGTCGGCATCTGCGCGACCCTCGGCGCGCTGGTCGGCGCGGGTGCCGCGATCGCCGTACTGGTGAAGCCGCCGCTGGGCTGGAACATGGCGGCGGTGGGCGGCGTGGTCTGGCTGCTGGCGCTCGTCTCGGTCGTCCCGTCGCTCGCAACCGCCGGGCCGTTGCCCGCCGTACGGCTCGGTGTGCTGGAGCCGGCCGGGCTCGACGCCGACGCGGCACACCGGCAGGCGATCCTGATTCTGCCGGCGGTGGCCCTGCTCATCGGCGCGGCGACCGGCGGGCTGGCCCGCTGGCGCGGGCATCCGCCGCTGGTCAACGGCGCGACCGGCACTCGCCGGAGAGCATCACCGCGTCCGCGCCATCGAGCACGGCGTTGGCCACGTCGGAGGCCTCGGCGCGGGTCGGCCGGGAATTCTCGATCATGGAGTCGAGCATCTGGGTCGCCACGATGACGGGCTTG
>JAEVHO010000871.1 GCA_016802835.1 Micromonospora sp. ATA32
ATATGGGTGAGCTTGCCAATAGTGGAGCCATTCAACTACTGGACGGTAAGTAGGATGTGAGGCATGACGCAGAGCACCGTTCCCACCGCCGGTTCCGACGCGGGCGACCGCTCCGGGCTGGCCGGGGACGCGGTGCGGCGCATCATGCACATCGCCTCGGCCATGCGGCACTACCAGGACGTCGGGATCGCGGCGCTCGCCATCACCCCGGCGGCCGCCCGGGCGCTGCACGAGCTGGACCCGGACCGGCCGCTGCCCGCGCGCGACCTCGCCGAGCAGTTGCGCTGCGACCGGTCCAACGTGACCGCCCTGGTGGACAAGCTCGAGCAGGCTGGCCTGGTGGAGCGGCGGGTCGACCCCGCCGACCGGCGGCAGAAGACCCTGCTGGTCACCGAGGCCGGCCGGCGGATGCGCGACCGGGTGCACGAGGTGATGTCGGACTCCCGACTGCTCGCCGGGCTGACCACCGACGAGCTCGTTGCCCTGCGTGAGCTGGTCTGGAAGGTGTCGGACGGCGGCTGTCCGGAGGCCAGCGGGCCGGAGTGACTACCACCCGGTTGCTCGTGTCTGACTGGGCGTCCCGGCCCCGATTCGGTAATGCTGTCCGACGTGACCACCCCGCAAGATCTCGATGACCGGTTCCGGGCGGCCCTCTGCGCCCTCGGCGGCCCACAGCCACGGCGTGACCCGGCCGAGCCGGTCGCCGATGGCGCCACGCTGACCGGCAGGCAGGCACTCGACCTCTTCGACGCCCAGGTCACCAGCCGGCAGCTGGACCTGGCCGGGCGCTGGCTGCGCAGCTTCGGCGAGGGTTTCTACACCATCGGCTCCGCCGGACACGAGAGCAACGCCGTGGTGGCTGCCGCGGTGCGGCACACCGACCCGGCGCTGTTGCACTACCGGTCCGGGGCCTTCTACTGCATCCGCGCCGCCCAGGCCGCCGGCACGTTCCCGCCCGCCGCCGCAACGCCTGTCGCGTCATCGCCAGCCGGGCCCGACGCCACCCTCGCGCAGGTCGACCCGCGGCCCGAGACCGCCTCCGCGCAGGTCGACCCGCGGCCCGAGACCGCCGCGG
>JAEVHO010000872.1 GCA_016802835.1 Micromonospora sp. ATA32
GCTCGTCCGGAACGCCACGCGCACCTGAACGCAAAGGTTCAGCCTCTGCCCGCGGTCCTTGCACCGCAGGCTGACGCTCACCCAGTTCGGCTGCATCGTCAACTCCCCTGGCCGTTGGCGGCCTGGTCGTCGCCGAGGTGACCATCACACCGGCGATGCGCTCGCTGACGCCACGCCCGAGAGAAACGCCACTCCCCTACACGGGTCGTAGATCCCCCTATAAGGTTCTGACTGAGAGGCCAATCTCGTGCAGAACCCCGGACGGACGTCACCCCGACGTATCCGACGCCGGGGTTTCTGCGTGCCTGAGACACGGTACCAGGCGTCCCGTCACTATCCGTATGTCCAGGTCGGCCCGCGCTCTAAAAGTGAGACCTGTCACTCGATCTACATCTTGTGCCGTGCTGCCGGATGCATCCCACATGTTGGGGAGGCTTTCTTGTCGTCCCGGCCCGATACAATCCGCCCCCTCGCTCCTGGGGATTACCCAAAGTAGTGGGAGATGGCCTAGCTCGGGAAGCGCCTGATGTGCCTCGATCCCAAAGCTGACGCCGGCGTCTTCAAGCCGATGATTGCTGTGCCGCCCCTGGGCCGTCTGAGCCGCCACCGGGCCGTCAAATGTCAACCAAGACAGCAGCACCCGAAGAAACACCAGGTCAGCTGCCATGCGAGGGCAGCTGACCTGGTGGGCGACGGACGAGTCGCCTGTACGCCGGATGCTGTTCGACGTACTGTCCCGGCCATGACCAAGACGGGCGGGTCGACGGCTCCGAAGCAGGTTGCTGGGTTGGGTGCCTGGTTACTGACGTTCGGCTTGGGTGTCCTCCTGATCCAGCTTTATGCGGGCGACCATCCGTTCGCTGGCGAGCCCACGTCATGGGGACTCGGCGAGGTTTTCTCTGTGCTGGGCGGCGTCTTCCTCTGCCGGGCCATGTTGCTCGGGCGACAGCAACGGTGACAGCTGCGGCGGTGGTGGACGCCGGTGCCTACGCTCGCAGCCATGGGAGCACTCAAGCCGTGGCACCTGTTCGTCCTGGCTCTCTGCTGTCTCCTACCAACGGCGGCGGCAATC
>JAEVHO010000873.1 GCA_016802835.1 Micromonospora sp. ATA32
TCGTAGCGCCGGGTTTCGCAGCGCTATGTGAGTTGGCGGGAGTCGCTTTGAAAGCCCCGCCAGGGGCCGGGGCGGCTATTGGCGTCGCGGCGGGATCCAGGAGATCCTCAACTCCTTGTCAGACGCTGAGACACTGGGCCACATGACGCAAATAGCGAGGCGCGCCACGGCTGTAACGGGTCGAGCTGCCAACAGCGGTTTCGTAGCGCCGGGTTTCGCAGCGCTATGTGAGTTGGCGGGAGTCGCTTTGAAAGCCCCGCCAGGGGCCGGGGCGGCTATTGGCGTCGCGGCGGGATCCATCGTCGGATCAGTCGCCGAGGAGATGGTCGACGTAGCATCCCAGGCCATGCGGCACCGCGCTACCCGTGTTGAACGCTTCGCAGAAAATGTGTCGGAAGAGGCTCAATCACCGTTAGAGGAACTGCTCATCGAGGCCGCCGATGATCCTGCGGTTTTGGAGGTTTTAGCCCGTACGGTTGAAACGGCGTCACGGTCCCTGGACGAATGGAAGATCCGCCTACTAGCCCGCATCTTCGTGAGTACCACCCGGGATGACGCTGTCATTGATAGCGCCCTGATCCTCACCGATGCGGTTCGGCAGCTTGAAGCGCCTCATGTTCGCCTGCTCGCACTTCTAGCCTCCCGGAAACCCGACCACCTGAGGCCGATCGGCCTTACCGGCGAAGATTCGCTGGAACTCGCTCGCTGGACAGATCAGCAAATCTGGAAGGCAGACCCAGGACTAGTGGGCGTCTACGAGGCGCTGATCGGAAGACTTACGGCGCTGGGTCTCATTGCCAATTCGACCGGGCCTAACGCACCAAACCGAATTGCTAGATGGGTCTTGACGGAGCTGGGTCGGATGTGTGCCCGACACCTGAGTCAGCGCGCCGCGACCGACGCTACATGACCGGAGCCCGCGCGGTGAGCCGCCGAGTGGGCGACCAGGGCGACAGGGCCGGGCCCTGGTCCAATGCCACGTAGCCTAGTTTGATCATGGCTTGAGCTGGTCGTTTGTGGACGCTCGGCGTGGCGGCGTGATCAGCGGGGCGGGCGGTGGTGTGCTTGC
>JAEVHO010000874.1 GCA_016802835.1 Micromonospora sp. ATA32
CAGCCGGCCCTCCCGCAGGTACGGCTCCAGCCGGGTCAGGTCGCCCAGCCGGGCGCCCGCGATGGCGAGTTCGCCCAGCGGTTGCAGGGTGAACAGGTCATCGCCCGCCGGTCCGAGGTGCGGATCGCGGCCTGCCCGGCGAGGCGGGCACCGTCCCAGCACAGCCCGGCGTCGTGCAGTCCGCGGGCGGCGGCCTCCACCCGGACCGGGTCGACCTCACCGCGGAGCACCTCGACCCACCTCACGGCGGCCGCGGCCACCACGGCGGCGTACCGGCTGTGGGCGGCCGCGGCGAGCAGGGCGGTGACGTGCTCGTCGGCGACCGCCGGCTCCTCGGTCAGGATCGCCGCGTGCAGCCCGCTCCAGTGCAGCGGGGTGCTCCAGAGCGCCGGGTCGCCGAGCCGGCCGAGCAGCAGCCGGCCCTCCCGCAGGTACGGCTCCAGCCGGGTCAGGTCGCCCAGCCGGGCGCCCGCGATGGCGAGTTCGCCCAGCGGTTGCAGGGTGAACAGGTCGACGGGGTGCCGGACCAGGGCCTCCAGAGCCTGCCCCCAGCCACGCTGGAGCGCGCCGAGGTCGCTGTTGCGCCGGGCGATGCCCAGCTGCAGCGCGGTGGCGAAGAGCAGGTCGCGCGACTCCAGCGGCCGCCCGTCGGCGGTTGCCCTGGCGAGGCACTCGGCTGCGGCGACCGTGTGGCCCCGGACCATCCGGATCCAGGCCTGCAACAGCCGGTGCCGGCGAGTCATCAGCGGGCCGCCGACCCCGGTCGCCAGGGCCCGGTCGAGCACCCGCTCGGCGATGTCCAGCTCGCCGCAGTGCACACCGGTCAACGCGGCGAGCGCGGCCGGACTGTCCGGCAGCAGCACCGCGCGCCCGTCCGGTTCCAGCAGTGCGGCCGCCTGCACGAGCGCGGAGAGCGCGGCGGCCGGCGGGCCGGTGACGCTGTTCCGTACCCCCTCGGCCATCAGGCGGCGGCCAGCGGGGAGGCCTCCCACACGTCGACGTCCCGGCCCTCGCCGGTGAACCGGCGGCCGAACCGGCGTACCCGGTCGACGTTGTCGGTGAC
>JAEVHO010000875.1 GCA_016802835.1 Micromonospora sp. ATA32
ATCCACAGCTCAACGACACGCCGACGCGTTGAGCGGCCACGGACCCCGACAACCCCGTCCTGATCAACTCGAAGTAGCGGCGTTTGACCGCCTTCGACGCCTTGTTCCACGCGTACCTCGGCATCCGAATCCTCATCTGCAGGATTCGCAACGACCAGTAGAAACCGCCCCTCGTCCAACGGCCGGTGCTGCCACGCCTTCACCTCGTCGAGGACCTCGTCGGTGATGGTGGAGATGGTGTCCGGGCCGACCTCGGTGCCATACACCCGGTGCAGGTGATGGGAGATGTCCCGCACCGTCATCCCACCCGCATACAAGGAGATGACCACATCGGACAGGCCACCGAGACGGCGGGCGTTCTTCGGCAACATCACCGGGGTGAACGTGCCCGCCCGATCCCGCGGCACCCGAACGTCGATCGGCCCGACCTCGGTCTGCACCGTCTTCGGCGTCGACCCGTTACGGGAGTTCCCCGACCCCTTGCCCGCGACGTCGTGCCTGTCGTAGCCGAGGTGCTCGGTCAACTCCGCGGCCAGGCCCCCGCTCCAGGACGGCCCTGACGAGCTCGGACAGGAAACCACCCGGCCCCGTCAACCGCAGCCCATCGCCCTTGACCTGCGCCAACACCTGCTCCATCGCCCGCTCGTCAACCAGATCCGCGACCGCCCTACGCGCCGCCTCACGGGCCGCCGCCTCATCCAACACCGGCGCGGCCAGGGGCAGCCTCGGCCCATCCGCGGCGATCCGCTCCCGCAACCCGCGCACCTCGTCCTCATCGACGACCAGGTCCGGACCATGCGGGTAAACCCCACTGCCATAAACAACTGGTCGATTAGGTCGTTCTGGGGAGATTTGATTCTGTGATGGTGATCGTGTAGCTGACGTCGCGGGTGTGCTCGGTTTCTCGTTGCTTCTTCGTTCGTGGGCTGGTCCGGGTCCGGCCTCCGCGTTCTCTGGGGGCGGCGGTGATCGCGGCTTGCAGGTCGGCGTTGTCGCGGTGGTGTCCGCAGGCGCGGCAGGGTGCCGAGGCGATCAGGTGGTCGCGGGTCGCGTGCAGGACTGT
>JAEVHO010000876.1 GCA_016802835.1 Micromonospora sp. ATA32
GGTCCGGCTGCTGCTCGCCGGCGGGTGCGCGCCGGTGCACGTCGTGGTCGGCGCGGGTGCCGACGCGTTGCCGGAGCTGTCCGGGGCGGTGCCGGTGGTGAACCGGCGCTGGCGGGACGGACTGGGCGCCTCCCTGCGCCTCGGCCTCACGTCGCTGCCCGGAAACGCCTGCGCGGTGGTGGTGGTGCTCGTGGACCAGCCGTCGCTCGATCCCACGGCGTCCGCCGGGTCCGGGCGGCGCACGCCGCCGGGGCGTCGGTCGCGGTTGCCTCCTATGCCGGGCGGACCGGGCATCCGGTGCTGCTGGACCGGGCGACCTGGCCGGCGGTCGCCCGGCACGCGACGGGTGACCGGGGCGCCCGGGACTTTCTGCGCGCGCGGCCCGACCTGGTCACCCTGGTGCCGTGCGACGACGCAGGCTCGCCGGCGGACCTGGACACCGCAGCCGACCTGACGGCGTTGGCGCGGAATCGAGGCTGGTGAAGCGATGAATACTGTGTATTATACCGAGTATGCTTACCTGGAGTGATGGGCCATGAGCATTCGTCACGCGTTGTTGGCGCTGCTCACCGAGGCACCGAAGTACGGTCTCCAGCTCCGGCAGGAGTTCGAGGCGCGCACCGGCGAGGTCTGGCCGCTCAACGTCGGGCAGGTCTACACCACACTGCAGCGCCTGGAACGCGAGGGGCACGTCGCGTCGGACGAGGGCGAGCGCGACGGTGCGCAACGGCGCTACCGGCTCACCGCCGCGGGGGAGCGGGAGCTGGACGACTGGCTGCGTACCCCGCCGGAGGCCGGGCCGCCGCCGCGCGACGAACTCGTCATCAAGGTCCAGGTGGCGATGCGGATGCCCACCGTGGACGTGCACGAGATCCTCCAGGTCCACCGACGGCGGATCGTCGAGGAGATGCAGCGCTACACCCACCTGAAGGCGGACGCGGCGCCCGAGGACGTCGGCCTCGGGCTGGTCGTCGACGCGGAGCTGTTCCGGCTGGAGGCGGTCGTGCGCTGGTTGGACGCCGCCGACGCCCGCCTGCGTCGTCGGCCGGCGCTCTCCC
>JAEVHO010000877.1 GCA_016802835.1 Micromonospora sp. ATA32
ACGAGTTGGTGCACGATTAGGGCCTGACTATGCTCGTTCGGGTTGTTTGACGGTGTTGTATTTATCGCTCGGCGCAGCGGTCGGACACCAGGCCCGCGATGGCGAGCATGGTGTCTTCGAAGTGTTCGCGCGTCCGATGTAGCGTTGCATCGGCCGCCACTGCTTGGGTTCGGCGATGGCATGCTCGACGCAGATGCGTTGGGATGACTGGTCATGACGTGCGGTGTCGTATGCCGCGCGTTGGGCCTCGGTGGCGTCTTTCGGTGGTTTCTTCGGGGGTGCGCTGACCTGGTCGGGGAAGTCGCGGGCCAGGCCCTGATAGCCAGAGTCGACCCTGGCTTTCACCTTCGGGTACCGGCGTAGTAGGTCCTCGATGCCCTCGGTGCGCAGCGCGGTGACATCGTGCATGCGCCCTGGCCGGGTGGCCCCGCACCACAGCAGCCGGCCTTTGCCGTCGCTGATCACCGTGGGTTTGATCGTGTTCTGTTTCTTCTTGCCCGACACGAACGCCCGCCTACCTGGCCGGTTGGCCTTCGGCCGGCGGACCTGGACCTCGGTACCGTCGATACGCAGTTCGACACCCTGGCTGTTGGCGTAGGCGAACACATCTGCGAGGGTGCGCAGCCGCAGCCCGGGTTTGCCGGGTACGGCGAAGCCTCGGGCGGCCAGCAGCGGCCGGATCTCACCCACCGCCCGGGTGACGGTGGCGCGGTCCACCTTGTACAGCAGGGCTACCGCAGCGTGGGGAAGTTGCAGGCGCAGGCAGACCAGGGTGGCGATGACCCGGTCGGTGAAGGTCAGTTCGTGGTCGGGTCCGGCTCCCGCGGCGCGTAACCGGTCGCCACCGCGACGTTCGCGCAGCCTGGACTCTTGCTGCGCGGACCACGGATCGGCCAACTCGGCGATGAGCTTGGCCAGCCGGCGGCGAGGGATGCCGGTGAAGATACGATGAGACAAGGCCGTGCGGGTCCATCCTGACGTCACAATCAAGATCGTCCCGCACGGTCCTCTTCATGATCGACGAGGGCCCGCCCTCTACCGTGCACCAACTCGT
>JAEVHO010000878.1 GCA_016802835.1 Micromonospora sp. ATA32
GGTTCGGGCGCCGGCGGCACGGACGGGACGGGCCGCGCGGCATCGTCGGACCGGCCGGGCTCCTGGGGACGCTGCGCGTCGGGCTGGGCGGGATCGGGGGTGTCCGGGCTCACCGGATGATCCTCTCAGGCCCGGTGGGGTGGCGGGGCGCCGGTGGCGGCACACCGCCTCAGCGGGCGAAGGGTTCCAGCATCACCGAGGCCGCGCGCAGCCACGCCTGCCGGGTCTCCGGCTGGAGCTGGTGGTATTCGATCGACGAGCCGGTCTCCAGCGCCGGGTCGTAGGGCACCACCGCGACGGCCCTGGTCCGGGTCGCGAAGTGCTTCTCCAGGTCGGCCTGGAGCGTCGACCGGCCCGGTGTCGGGCAGGAGATCAGGGTCACCGCGTTCTCGACCAGCTCCCCCATGCCCACCTCGTCCAGCAGGTCGAGCATCCAGTCGGCGCTGAACGCGGCGTCCTCCCGCGGCACCGTGGTCACCACCAGCTGGTCGGCGGCCTGCATCACGGTGCGCCAGTTGGCGCTCTCCACGTTGTTGCCGGTGTCCACGCAGATCACGTCCTGGGTACGGCGCAGCAGCTCCAGCACCCGCTTGACGGTGAACTGGTCCAGCCGCTGGGCGAAACGCGGACTCTCCTCGCCGGCGAGC
Source organism: Micromonospora sp. ATA32 (assembly GCA_016802835.1). Taxonomy (GTDB): domain Bacteria; phylum Actinomycetota; class Actinomycetes; order Mycobacteriales; family Micromonosporaceae; genus Micromonospora. The sequence continues at coordinate 648 of JAEVHO010000878.1, forward strand.
ACGTCGTACGAGCCGTCCGAGGCGTGCCGGAGGTAGTCGTCGAGGCTCTCCAGCAGCTCGGCGCCCTCCCGGATCTCGATGTGGGCGAGGTCGGTCACCAGGTGCCGGATCGTCCGGGCGTGCCGGGCGCTGCCGGCTCGCAGGCCGAGCGTGCCGCGCAACTCGTTGTCGTCCCAGGCCAGCACGCCCCGACCCCGGACGCTGCCGACGGTCGCCGCGGCGAGCACGGTCGCGGTGGTCTTGTGCACGCCGCCCTTGGGATTGGCGAAGGCCACCACGCGCGGGGTGCCGAGGTCGCGGCGGAGCACCCCGGCGGCCCGCTCCAGTTCGCTCTCCGGCGCCTGCGGACGCCACTCGACCCGGGCGTGCTCGACCCGGGCGGGGCTCGGTCCGGGCCGCCTCGACT
>JAEVHO010000879.1 GCA_016802835.1 Micromonospora sp. ATA32
GCCGCTGCCGGTCGGTGGGGAGAGTTGATCGCTGATGGGATGTCGTGCCCGCCCGGTTGCGGCGTGAGCACTGCTTCATTAGGTCGCTGATGGTTCTCCTGCTGGCTACTGAACGTGTTCGGTGTCGGAGACGGGAGACGTGTTGCTGTTCGTAGGAGACGACTGGGCCGAGGACCACCACGACGTCGAGGTCATGGACGCCTCCGGGCGCCGGCTCGCCAGGGCCCGCCTGCCCGAGGGTGTCGCGGGCATCGCCCGGCTGCACGCAATGATCGGCGAGTACCTCGGCGACGACGTCGACGACGCTGTCGGGTTGGTGAAGATCGGGATCGAGACCGACCGGGGTCCGTGGGTGCAGGCGTTGATCGCCGCCGGGTACACGGTGTACGCGGTTAATCCGTTGCAGGCGGCCCGATATCGCGAGCGCTTGGCGGTGTCGGGCGCGAAGAGCGACGCCGCTGACGCGCACATGCTGGCTGACATGGTGCGGACCGACTCGCACCAGCTGCGGCCGGTCGCGGGCGACACCGTCCAGGCCGAAGCGGTCAAGGTCGTCACCCGGATGCACAAGACGCTGATCTGGGAACGGACCCGGGCCGGACAGCGGCTGCGGCACGCGCTGCGGGAGTACTTCCCCGCCGCGCTGCAGGCATTCGAGGACCTCGACGCCCCCGACACCCTGGAACTGCTCGCCAAGGCCCCGGACCCGGTCAGCGCGGCGCGGTTGACGACCGCGCAGATCAGCGCGGCCCTCAAACGGGCCCGCCGCCGCCACGTGCCGGCGAAGACCGCGACGATCCAGGCGGTGCTGCGTGCCGAGCATCTCGGGCAGCCCGCCGTCATCACCGCGGCCTATGCCGTGTCGGTCCGCGCGCTCGTCGCGGTCCTGGGCACTCTCAACGAGCAGGTCAGCATCCTGCAAGGGCAGGTCGAGGCCCATTTTGGCCAGCACCCGGACGCTGAGGTCATCCTGTCCCAGCCCGGGTTGGGACCGATCCTCGGTGCCCGGGTGCTCGCAGAGTTCGGCGACGACCACGCCCGCT
>JAEVHO010000880.1 GCA_016802835.1 Micromonospora sp. ATA32
TGTACGTGGAGCCGCAATGGCGGCGGCGCGGGATCGGCTCCCGGCTGCTGGCCGCCGTCGGCGAACATGTCGTGCGGCAACGCCTGGTCGCCGAGGTCGCCGCGGGCTCTGCCGGGGAGGGGTTCTGTGTGCGGCACGGCTTCCGTCACACCGAATCCAGGTGCCATGACCTGCTCACCTACTGCGATGTTCACCATGCCTGGCTCGCTGAGCTGGTCGACGTCGAGCACCCCGGATACCGGCTGAGTCACTGGACCGGCGACCTGTCCGACGGGACCCGGGTCGAGGAACTGCTCCGACGCCCGAACCGTCCTGGTAACGCGGTGCTGAGCGCCGCGGAAGCGGACGGCGACCTGGTGGCCTACGCCGTGGCGGCCGTGGGCACGATGTCGCAGCGCCGCGCCCGCCAGTACGGACCGGCAGTGCTTGCCGGCCATCGCGGACGGCGGCTGGGTCTGTGGGTCAACGCCGCCCTGATTCAGCGCCTGCGCGAGGTCCACCCCCACGTCAACGAGATCGAAGCCCGCACTGCCGAGGACGACCCCGGCCTGCTCGCCTTACGCCGGCACCTCGGCTTCCACCACCTTCGGCGAACTCGCCTCTACGAGCTCGCCCTGCCATAAACGCCGACCCCGATCCCTAGACCAAGCGGTACCCGGAGCCAACGCGGCTGTCGGAGAGAGGTTTGTCATGAATAGTCCTGTACGCCACCGAACCTGTAGCCGTCCAGCCGGAGCCAGGGGCCCTCCGGAAAGGGCGAAGGAAGCGAACGCCGACTCCGTGCATCAACGCAGGTTCGTATTGATTCTCGGGGGCATCCGCGACTTCTGGATCGCGATCTACCAGGCAATCGACGGGCGACGCCGAACCCCGTGCCCAGTGTCGCGCGCCCGCCTAACCCTCGCTTCCAACGATCAGCCCCGGCAATCGCAGCGTTCCGTTCAATCCGATTCACGCAAATTCAAAGGAGTTCACCACCATGTCCATCACCTTTTCCGATCAGGACAAACTTACGTTGCGGACAGCCGCGTACGGTGCCAT
>JAEVHO010000881.1 GCA_016802835.1 Micromonospora sp. ATA32
CCCTGATCTCCAGCCAGGCGTACAGCACGTCGCAGCCCACCGACGACCCCGCCGGGATGCTCAAGTCTCTGGGCTGGACATCCACTGGCGTGTACGAGGTGGCGGTCCGGGCCGACGACTCGTCGATGCCCGAGCACTACCGCCGCAAGCCCCTCTGGGCGGAAATCTCCTCCGGGTCCCTGGAACGGTTCCCCGACCACCCGAGCGCCAAGGTTCTCATCGCCCCCCTGGCCATCGCCGAGCGAGGCTTGAACATGGTCGACCACCAGGGCCGCTCCCTGGTCGGCCAGGTCGTCCTCGCCGTACGTCCGATCCCTCTGATGGACGAGCCCGCTCAACTGCTCGCCCTGATCTCCAGCCAGGCGTACAGCACGTCGCAGCCCACCGACGACCCCGCCGGGATGCTCAAGTCTCTGGGCTGGACATCCACTGGCGTGTACGAGGAACTGTTCCGCACCCACCACTACTTCCAGTCCCTGCCCACCCGGGTCCGGCTGTCCATCGTCGCCGAGATGCTGATCGGCATCATCCAACTCGGCGGCCGGGTCCGCCGCGGCGGCGACCAGGGATTGCTGTACCTGGCCGACTACGCCTTCCACGACTCGACGACCAGCAGCGACCTGCCCCGCCTCATCAGGGACCTGCGCGAGCAGTGGCAGGAAGCCGGCCAGCTCGACCTGCTCAGCAGCATCTACGGCAACACACTCCGAGCGATCTTCAAATTCGCCGACGAAGGGCACACCCGCTGATGGCCGCGCTGCGCCTCTACACCCTCGACTTCCCGATCTCCGCGGAGGAGATGGGGGACGTGCACATCCACACGTTCACCCCGGATTTCGCCAGGCTCTGGCAGGACCTGGCCCGTCGGTGGGACCGCAAGCAGGGATTCAAGACACCGCACGGGTCGTTGAGCGTCGCGCTCAGCGCCGTCACCGGCCGCATGACTCGACGACCAGCAGCGACCTGCCCCGCCTCATCAGGGACCTGCGCGAGCAGTGGCAGGAAGCCGGCCAGCTCGACCTGCTCAGCAGCATCTACGGC
>JAEVHO010000882.1 GCA_016802835.1 Micromonospora sp. ATA32
GTCGACCCGTGCCCGCTCGTCGACCCGTGCCCGCTCGTCGACCCGTGCCCGCTCGTCGGCTCGTGGTCGTTCCTGGGGCCGTGCCCGGTCGTCGACCGTGGCCGTTCCTCGGCCCGTGGCCGATCGTCGTGGTGGGGCGCCGCGGCCTCGGACCGCAGCCGATCGGCGGCTCGCGGCGCGGCGGGATCGACGGGGGCGTTCGACCCGCCGGGGCATGGACCGGTCTTCCGGCGGTCCGTACCGCTGCCGTTCGTCGGACCGGGGGAGGCCGGAGTCCACCGGCCGGTACCCGGCGGCCTGTCGGTCGTCGCGGCGCGGCTCGACCGCCGGCTCGCCGTACGGTTGCCGCTCCGACCGAACGTCGGCAGCGCGACGCTCCTCTGGGCGGGGACCGATGGGCGGGTCCGACGAGCGGGGTCCTGCAAAGGCGTCCGCCGGGCGCGGCCTGACCGGTGCGTCCGACGAGCGCGGTCCGTCCGAGGAGTGCGGTTCGGCGCGGTGGACGAGGTCAGGGCGCAGCGGGCTCGGATTCGGCCAGCGCAGACCGCCGTCGCGCTCGGCGGCCGGTCGGGCGTCCGGCTCCCGGTGGGTCTCGCTGTGGGCGGCCGCCTCCCGGCGCTCGCGCCAGTCCCGTTCCGGCCGTGCGGTGGGGGGGGCCGCCCGACCTCGGGACCGTGCCTCCAGGGCGGGAGCCGACCTCGGGGATCGTGTCGATCCGGCCCGCGCGTACGGGTTCCGGTCCGGCGGGCCGTCCTGACCGCGGACGGGTGCCGCGCCGCGGCGTCCCGCCCCGGCGCCGGCTGCGGTCCACGGCCGTCCCGCCCCTGGACCGGCGCCACGTCGTGGCCGTTCACACCCCGCACCGGTTCGCTGCCCCGGCTGTCCGAGCCCCGGGCCGGCGCGGTTCCCCGGCCGTCCGAACCGCGGGCCGGCGCGGTGCCCCGGCCGTCCTCGGTCGGGCGGCCGTGCGTGCGTGGCCTGCTCGTGCCATGGGCGTCGTCGGCCGTCGCCCGCTGTCGCTCCGGCCAGCCGTTCGCT
>JAEVHO010000883.1 GCA_016802835.1 Micromonospora sp. ATA32
GCCGGCCGACACCGCCGCGCCGCCAGGCTCCACAGTACGGAGCAGGCGAACGTCGCCCAGCCGAACCAGCCGAGCAGCGCCAGCGCCCGCAGGAAGAGTTGTCCGTCGTCGTGGCTGGTCAGCGTCGCGCCGATCTCGGCGATGGTGGGTACGTGGTCCGGGAGCGGGTTGCCGGCGAAGGCGAGGAGCGCGATCGGCGCCCCGACCAGCACCGCGACCAGCACGACGAGCGCGCCGAATCCGGTGAGGACCTGTCCGGCCCGCCGTACGGCGGAACCGCGCGGTGCGGCCATGGCTGCCTTCCCTTCCTACGGTGCCTCGGTGAGCGCCCGGGCGGTGGCCTCACCCGAGACGGTGACGGTGTTGCCGAAGCCGAAGAGGCCGAGCATGTGGCGGCGGTAGGTGACGGTGACCCGTACCCGGATCTGCTTCTCGCCGTCGACGACCGGGAAGCTGACCGTGTGGCCGGTGGTGCCGGCGGCGCGCAGGTAGCCGTCGACGGCCACCCGGGCGCCCGACTCGTCGATCTCCTTCGGGCCGCCCTCGATGGCGCGGGCCCGGTCGATGACCTGGCCGCCGCTGCGGGCCGCCTCGGCGGCGAGATCGTCGCGCGTTGCAGCGTGCGGAGCTGCCCCGCGCCGTCGTACGCGAGGCCGATGATCGCGAGGACGCCGGTCATGGCCACCGCCAGGAAGAGGCTGACCCGACCGTCGTCGCGCCCCCAACGGCCGATCATCCCCGGCTCCGGTAACTGTCCAGCGGGGAGGTGAACGCCGCCGAGACGGTCCGGGTGGTCCGCATTCCGGGCAGCGCCGACAGGCGCAGGTCGGCGAGGGAGACAGTGCAGGTCACGCTGATCGTGACGGCGGCCGGCGTCCCGGCCGGGCTGCGGAAGGCCGCGTCGAAGCTGGTTGGTGCGCCGCGTACCGAGCCGCTGAACGCCAGGGTCGCGCGCCGGTGCAGTTCAGGCCGCGCCAGTCGAGCTGGCGGCGGGCCGCGTTCCGGGCGGCGGCGCGGGCGCTCGCAGCGTCCCGGG
>JAEVHO010000884.1 GCA_016802835.1 Micromonospora sp. ATA32
GTCGGCCACCGCCCGGGCCACCCGCACCGGCCGCCGGGGGCGAGCGAGGCCACCACGTCGGCCGCCGAGCCCAGCTTCGGCTCGGCCAGCACCTCCTCGGCGACCCGGCGGACCTGCCAGCCGCGTTCGTCGTACCGGGACAGCAGCTCCGCACCGGTGGCCACGCCGGCCGCCACCAGCAGGCGCGCCGTGGCCAGCACCGGGTCCCGCTCCAGATCGGCGGCGAGCTCGTCCCTGCCGCGGTACGCGGTCTCGGCGTCGGCGCCGGCGTGCCCCATCAGCCGTACCGTGCTCAGGTGCAGCACCGCCGGTCGCCGGTGCCGGCGCACCCAGGCCGCCGCCTCGCTCGCCACCTCGTACGCGCGGACCGGATCGCCGCCGTCCGCGACGAAGTAGCGGATCCCGGGCTTGGCGCGCAGCGTGGCCTCCACCCAGCCCTTCGGCGAACGGACGCTGATCCCGAGGCCGTTGTCCTCGCACACGAAGAGCACCGGGATGCGCAGGCCGGTGTGGTCGTACCAGCCGGCGGTGTTGAACGCCGCGGTGGCGCTGGCGTGGTTGACCGAGGCGTCGCCGAAGGAACAGACCACGATCGCGTCCGGCGGCCACGGCAAATGGGCCGCGCCGCCGCCGCTGCCGACCCGGACGCCGCCCCCGGTACGCCGCCCGACGCTGTCCAGCCGGCGCAGCCGTTCCAGGGCCAGCCCCATGCCGACCGCCCGGGGCAGGTGCGAGGCGATGGTGGAGGTGGTCGGGATGACGGCCAGCTCGGCCCGGCCGAAGACCTTGTGCCGGCCACCGGCGATCGGCTCCCGCACCGAGGCGACCATTCCGCGCAGCACGTCCCGGGCCGCCCCGGTGTACGCGTCCTCCACGTCCCCGCCGCCAAACGATCCGGCGCCGTCGGACGGCTGGCCTGAGCCGGTCGCCGTGGCCACCTCGTGGTCGACCGGGCCGAGCTGGCCGTCATCCCGACCACCTCCACCATCGCCTCGCACCTGCCCCGGGCGGTCGGCATGGGGCTG
>JAEVHO010000885.1 GCA_016802835.1 Micromonospora sp. ATA32
GTCGCTCGGCGCCGGCTCCAGAGACGAGGCACGGACCCGAGGAGCCCGCGGGCGTAGTGGTGCGCGGGCGCCTCGATGACGTCGGCGGTGACACCGGTCTCGACGATTTGCCCGCCGTACATCACGACGACGCGGTCCGAGACGTCGCTGACCAGGGCGAGGTCGTGGCTGACCAGGATCAGGGCGAAGCCCAGCCGCTCCCGCAGCCGCAGCAGCAGTTCCATCACCTGCGCCTGGACCGTGACGTCGAGCGCGGTGGTCGGCTCGTCGGCGATGATGAGGCGCGGATCCCTGGACAGGGCCATGGCGATCACGACCCGTTGCCGCTGCCCGCCGGAGAGCTCGTGCGGGTAGGCCGCTAGGGTGCGCTGCGGGTCCAGGCCCACCAGCCGCATCAGTTCCTCCGCCGATCGCGTGCCACCGCGGCGGATCATCTGCGCCAGCTGCGTCCCGACCCGCAGGGCCGGGTTCAACGCCGACAGGGCGTCCTGGTAGACCATCGCGATCTCCCGGCCCATCAGGGCACGCCGGCGTTTCGCGCTCATCGACAGCAGGTCCGCGCCCTGGAAGCGGATCTCTCCGCGTACCCGGGCTCCCTGCGGCAGGAGCCCCATGACGGCGAGGGACGTCAGCGACTTGCCCGAGCCCGACTCGCCGACCAGGCCGACGACGTCGCCGGGACGGACGTCGAAGCTCAGGTCTCGACGATGTCGACGCCCGCATGGCGCCCCGGGAAGCCGATCGACAGGTTCCTGACCTCCAGGACGGGCTCGCCCTGCGGGAGGGGGCGGGCGCGCTCGCGGAGCCGCTGCGCCGCCTCCGCGAGGCCGGGCAGGTCCACCACCTCGCCGGAACCCGGCTGCGTCTGCTCCAGTGGGTCACCGGCGGACGATCTGCGGCCGCGCCGCGCCGCCGGGGGCGCCCCAGACGTCGGAGATTCCTTCGGAGAGCACGTTCAGGGCCAGCCACGGTCAGCAGGATCAGCAGGCCGGGGAAGAAGGTGGCCCACCTCGCCGATCTGCA
>JAEVHO010000886.1 GCA_016802835.1 Micromonospora sp. ATA32
GTGACTGGATAGGTCGTCAGGCGGCTGTGGTGTCTGTTGTGGAGGCTGGTAGCTTGGCGGGCTGTGCCTGCCGAGTCGTCGCCGTCGTATGACGACCTGGTTGCGCACGTCGTGGAGTTGACCGCCCGGTTGGAGCAGGCTCTCGCGCGGGTCGCGGATCTGGAAGCCCGGTTGAAGCAGTCGTCGTCGAACTCGTCGAAGCCTCCCTCGTCGGACGGGCTGGCCAAGCCGGCGCCGAAGTCGTTACGCGGGCGGTCGGGCCGGGGCCCGGGACGGCCGAAGGGCCAGGACGGTGTCACCTTGGAACGGGTGGTGGACCCGGACGTGGTGGTCCGTCACCGGCCGGCTGTGTGCGCCGGGTGCGGGAAGAGCCTGGCGGCGGCTACCGAGATCGAGATGACCCGGCGGCAGGTGATCGACGTTCCGGAGCCGAAACCACAGGTGACCGAGCATCAGCTGATCACGTTGGCCTGCGCGTGTGGGCATCACACCACCGCGCCCGCGCCGCCGGAGGCATCCGCGCCGGTCGTGTACGGGCCACGTCTGGCCGGGATCGGCGTCTACCTGCTGCACGGGCAGTTCCTGTCGGTGTCACGCACGGCGGCGGCGATCAAGGACCTGTTCGGGGTGCCGGTCGCGGCGGGCACCATGGCCGGCTGGGTGAAACGCACCGCCCTGGGCATCATCGACCGCGTGCTGCCGGTGATCGCCGGACGCATCGCGGCCGCGCCGGTAGCCCACTTCGACGAGACCGGGCTACGCACCGCAGGCCGGCTGGCCTGGCTGCACTCCGCCTCCACCCCCACCGACGTATTGCTGGCCGTGCATCCGAAACGCGGCACCATCGCGATGGACGCGATCGGGATCCTGCCGCGGTTCCGCGGTGTCGCGGTGCATGACGCGTGGGCGCCGTACGACACCTACACCGACGCGGTCCACGCGCTGTGCAACGCTCACGCGCTCCGCGAGTTGATCTATGTCACCGACACCGCCGCCGGCCTGGTCGCCGACCTCGCCGGCC
>JAEVHO010000887.1 GCA_016802835.1 Micromonospora sp. ATA32
GCCCTCACACGGGGCGACCTGTCCGGCCCGATCCCCTCGTCCGGCCGCTGCGAAGCCGCCATGGCGGCCTGACAACACCACCCGCTCGGCAAACAGGCCGAGTACATAGGTAGGTACGCCGTGACATATAAAGATCCACTCTCGACGCGATCAATGCAGCTGCTCCGTGGCTGCTCTCGCTACCAAGCCGACCACTCCAGCCGGCGAGACCTGATTCCCACACCACCACGGGAAACGCGCGGATCGCGGCAAATGAGTGCACATCAAGGCTGTACGGCGACCCGGGTTCGTGTTGACATTAGGCAGGTATACACCTGCATACTGAGGCGTGAGCGAGATGGAGCTGGTCTTCAAGGCGCTGGCCGACCCGACGAGGCGGCTCCTGCTCGACCGCCTCCGCGAACGCAACGGCCAGACGCTGCGCGAACTCTGCGAGCACCTGGCCATGGCCCGTCAGTCGGCCACCCAGCATCTCGACATCCTCGTGCGGGCCAACCTCGTCACCGCCGTGCGGCGGGGGCGGGAGCGCCTGCACTACCTGAACCCGGCGCCGATCCACGAGATCGAGGAGCGCTGGATCTCCGGCTTCGACAAGCCCCGTCTGTGGGCACTCAGCGCGATCAAACACCAAGCAGAGGAGTACGGCATGACGTCCGTGCCGACGTACGTGTACGTCACCTACATCCACGCCACGGCCGAGCAGGTATGGCGGGCGCTCACCGACGCCGACCTGACGGCGCGGTACTGGGGCCACGCCAACGTCTCCGACTGGCAGCCCGGCTCGGCATGGGAGCACCAGCGCACCGACGGATCGGGCGTCGCCGACGTCGTGTGCAAGGTGCTCACGCCGAGCCGCCGACGCGCCTGGCCATCACCTTCGAGGACAGCCCGAACGAAGAGCGGGAGCCGTCCGGTCGTCACGTTCCTCGTCGAACCACACCAGGACATTGTGCGCCTCACGGTGACGCACGAGAACCTCGCCAACTCGACATGTTCAACGGCATCTCGAGCGGTG
>JAEVHO010000888.1 GCA_016802835.1 Micromonospora sp. ATA32
CCGCCACACACCGGCGGGCCTGACCCAACGGGGATTCCATGCAGCCGTTGCACCCGGAGACGACCGCACGGCGTCCGGTCTGGATGTGGGCCGGCGCCGCCGCCGGGCTCGGACTCGCCGTCACCATGTTCCTGAACAACAGCGGACCCCGCACCCCCGCCGCGGCGAGCCGGCCGACCGCCACCGGCACCTTCGTGGTCACCGGCGCGGTGGTACTCGGCGACGGAGCCTCCTTCACCCGGGACGACCACCTCGGCTGCGCCGGCACAGGCGGCTACGCCGACGTCAGGGACGGTGCCCCGGTGCTCATCGCGACCGCCGGCGGGTTTGCCGCCGGGAAGCTGACCGACCCGCGCGCGCTCACCGACGGCACCTGCCGGTTCTTCTTCACCGTCCGTGGAGTGCCCGCCGGGCAGGACACCTACCTGCTCATGGTCGCCGACCAGGAATCCCACCAGTACGTCGAACAGGAGCTCAAGGCCTGGCTGGTGAGCCTGCGCGTCGACTGAAACCGGTCAGAGGTTCAGCGGTCCGGGGTCGGTGGCGAGTGCCCGGAATCGTTCCCGGGGGTCGGGGACGAGCCGCCGGGCGGACAGGTCCAGCAGGCCGCCGACCCCGGTCACGGCGGCGACCTGACTGCCGTCCGGGCGGGTGAAGTCCTGCACGATCTGGAACGTCTTCCCCTCACCCCAGCGGAACTCGCAGGTCACGTCGACCTCGTCGCCACCGCGCAGCTCCCGCAGTTACTTCACGGTGACCTCCAGGGCGACCGGCCCCACCCCGCCGGCGATCAGCCGGTCCTGGGAGATCCCGGCGGCGCGCAGGCACTCCCACCGGGCGTGCTCGCTGTACTGCAGGTAGACGGCCTGGTTGAGGTGGCCCTGGGTGTCGAGTTCGTACCCGCGGACGGTGATGCGCACCCGAAACGGATCTGCCATACCGGCGAGCCTAACCAGCCCGCCCGGACGAACGGGGCCGCGCCGCCCATTGATCATCTGATAGGT
>JAEVHO010000889.1 GCA_016802835.1 Micromonospora sp. ATA32
GGCCCCGGCGGGCCGGTCAGCCGCGGCCCCGGCGGACGGTGCCGATCACCGACACGGCGAGCAGCAGGGCGAACCCGGTGCCGGCCGACTCGCCGACCGAGTCGACGAAGCCCTGCCGCTGCACCAGCCAGCCGAAGAGGAACCAGCCGAACAGGGCGAGCGCGGCGGCTGCGTACCCGACCACAGTCGCCATGGAGACCTCGACGATCGGGTCGTCGTCGGACCTGAGTTCGCGGTCGACCGTCATCCCCGGCCCTCCCCACGTGCGGCCCCTGGCCTCCAAGGGTGACACCACCGGGACGGAGGCGACAGGGGAGAATTCCCCGATCCCGGGACAGGCGCGGTCACCGGGGTCACCCGCCGGCCGACCGGTGGCCGACCGCTCAGGTGCCGGGGCGGCGGCCGAACAGCACCACGGTGGACCCGACCCGGCCCAGTTCCCAGGCCCGCACGGCGTCATCCGGGAGCAGGTTCACGCAGCCGTGCGAACCGATTGACGTGTTGTGGAGATAGGTCGTGGTCTGGTGGAAGCCCATCCCCCGGGTGAAGTGCTGCCAGTACGGCAGCCACACCTCGTACGGGTTCGACCACTCCTTCACGTTGCGATAGTTGATCTCGAATCGACCGGCCGGGGTGGCGTAGCCCGCCATGCCGGTACGGGTCACCGTCGGCCCCAGGACGACCTTGCCGGCGCGCATCACCCACATCGTCTGCCGGGTCAGGTCCACGCAGAAGGTGGTGCCCCGGCGGCCCGGCAGTCGCGTACGTCCGTGCCGGCCAGCCGCTTCGCCACGCCGTACGTGGTGGGGCCGGCGCGACCCTCCGCCGGCTGGATGCCGTACCTCCGCTGGAACCGCTTGATCGCGGCGCAGTCGGCGCGGACTGGCGGCCGTCCACGGTCAGCGTCCCGAATCCGCCCAGCCGGGCGAGATACGTCTCCACGTCCCGCTGGCGCTCGCCCTGTGGGCAGCCGGCGGGCCGGGTCGGGATGGCGGGTCGGCTC
>JAEVHO010000890.1 GCA_016802835.1 Micromonospora sp. ATA32
GGCTGGACCTGGAGTCCGCCGCACTCGCCGATGCTCACGAGGTCGCCATGGTCGACGACGTGCTCTTCGGCGGACGCCCGCGTGCTGCATAGGGGAGAGCCGGCGGTTCTGGGCCGATGCCGTCGGCAGCGTGCCGGTGGCCAGCTTCACCGCCACCAAGCTGCGCTGGCTGGCCCGGCACGAACCGGAGCTCGCGGCCCGGGTGGCGGCCGTCTGCCTGCCACACGACTGGCTGACCTGGCGGCTGGCCGGCGCGCCTGGCCTGGACGCGCTGCGCACCGACCGGGGCGACGCCAGCGGCACGGGCTACTGGTCCCCGGCGACCGGGGACTACCGGCTCGACCTGCTCGAACAGGCCTTCGGGCGACGGCTCGCCGTGCCGACCGTGCTCGGGCCGGCCGAGCCGGCCGGCGCCTTCGACGGCGTGCTGCTCGGACCCGGCACCGGGGACAACGCTGCCGCCGCGCTCGGCGTCGGCGCCCATGCGGGCGACGTGGTCGTCTCGATCGGTACGTCCGGCACGGTCTTCAGCGTCGCGGAGTCGCCGGCCGCCGACCCGACCGGCACGGTCGCCGGATTCGCCGACGCCACCGGCCGGTACCTGCCGCTGGTCTGCACGCTCAACGCCGCCCGGGTGCTCGACGCGGCCGCCACCATGCTCCGGGTCGGCCTCGACGAGCTGGCCGACCTGGCGCTCTCCGCCCCGCCCGGCGCGGAGGGGCTGGTCATGGTGCCCTACCTGGAGGGTGAGCGCACCCCGAACCGCCCGCTGGCGACCGGCGCCGTGCACGGGCTGACCCTGCGCACGGGCACCGCCGCCCACCTGGCCCGGGCGGCGGTCGAGGGGATGCTCTGCGCGCTCGCCGACGGGCTGGACGCGCTGATCGCCCAGGGCGCGGCCGTGGAGGGTGAGCGCACCCCGAACCGCCCGCTGGCGACCGGCGCCGTGCACGGGCTGACCCTGCGCACGGGCACCGCCGCCCACCTGGCCCGGGCGGCGG
>JAEVHO010000891.1 GCA_016802835.1 Micromonospora sp. ATA32
GCCGGGCCGGGATCACCGCGCCGGTGCTGGCCTGGCTGCTCCCGTCCCCGGCTGCCCGCTGCACGAGGGGGTGTCCGCCGGGGTCGACCTGGCCGCCGCCAGCCTGCCGCAGCTCGACGAGATGATCGAGGCGAGCCGGTTGGCGGGCCGCCGGCCCAGCTGCACCTCAAGATCGACACTGGGCTGTCCCGGGGCGGGGCCACCGTCGCTGACTGGCCGACGCTGCTGGAGGCCGCGGCCAAGGCGCAGGCCGAGGGCCTGGTCGAGGTGGTCGGGGTGTGGAGCCACTTCGTGTACGCGGACCTGCCCGGGCACCCGACCATCGACCGGCAGCTCGCCGTCTTCCACGAGGGGCTGGCCATGGTCGAGCGGGCCGGGCTGCGGCCGCGGCACCGGCACCTGGCCAACTCCGCCGCCACGCTGACCCGTCCGGACACCCACTTCGACCTGGTCCGGCCGGGCATCGCGATCTACGGGCTCTCCCCGGTGGCCGGCGAGCGGTACGGGCTGCGCCCGGCGATGACCGCCCAGGCGCGGGTGATGCTCACCAAGCGGGTCCCCGCCAGCTCGGGCGTCTCGTACGGCCACACGTACACCACCCAGCGGGAGACCACCCTGGCCGTGGTGCCCGTCGGGTACGCCGACGGGGTGCCCCGGCACGCCTCCAACAGCGGCCCGGTGCAGCTCGCCGGCCGGCGCCGGACGATCTCCGGCCGGGTCTGCATGGATCAGATCGTGCTCGACTGCGGCGACGACCCGGTTGCCCCGGGCGACGTGGCGACCCTGTTCGGCAGCGGCGCGACGGTGAGCCGACCGCCGACGACTGGGCGAGGCGGTCGGCACGATCAACTACGAGATCGTGACCCGGTTCGGCGGCGTCCGGGTGGCGCGCGTCTACGACGGCGAACGGTCGTTGAGTCCACGCATCCCGCGGCCGCGGACCGCGGCGGGCGAAGGTCGCCGGAGTGGTCGGCGCCGCGGTCGGCGTGGCCGCCGCCGGG